>DATJQG010000038.1:0-5419 GCA_035506015.1 Candidatus Edwardsiibacteriota bacterium | reverse complement strand
GTTCATGGCGCCGATCCACCGCTTTACCCAGTTGATGGGCTCGTGCCTGTTCGCCATCGTCTACGGCCTGATCCGCACGGTGGTCATCCTGTGCTGCGTGGCGCTGTTCCTGGGGCTGTCATTGAAGAACGCCAACCTGGTCGCGGCCTTCGTGGTGCTGGTGGTCTCGGGCCTGTCGTTCATTGGGCTGGGCCTGGTGGCGGCGATCCTGCCGCTGATGTCCACCGAGAAGGGCGCGCAGGCCACGCACATCATGGAGGCGGTGATCCTGCTGGTGTCGGGCGTCTACTACGACGTTTCGGTGCTGCCCAAGTGGCTGCAGCCGCTGTCGGCGTTCTCGCCGGCCACCTACTCGCTGCGGGCGCTGCGCGGGGCGCTGCTGGAGGGCAAGTCCCTGGCCGACCTCTGGCCGACCGTGCTGCTGCTGCTGGCCATCGGCGCGCTGCTGATCCCGATCGGCATGTTCGCCTTCAGTCTGGCCGAGACCTATGCCAAGAAGACCGGCAAGCTGAAGCGCAACGGGTAAAAAAGAACAGGCGGTGCATCGCTGCACCGCCTGTTCTGACGTTCCCTGTCCGACCTACTTGACCAGGAGCATCCGCCGGGTGGCCATCGTAACATTGTCGACCGACAACCGGTAGAAGTAAACACCCTGCGGCATCGAGCGGCCGTCCCAGGTGATGTCGTGGCTGCCGGCCGACACGGCCACCGGCCGGGACTGGTACACCGCCTGTCCCAGGATGTTGTAGACGCTCAGCTGCACCGTCGAGGGCTGGGCCAGCGAATAGCGGATGGTGGTCGAGCCGCGGAACGGGTTGGGCGAGTTCTGGGACAATGCGGCCAGCGCGGCATTTGCCGCGGGCGCGCCCGCCACGCCCATGGTCGGGAAATAGGCCCGGCGGATCAGCGTGCTGTCAAGAATGAAGGGATTGGGCTTGTTCGATTGGTAGGCCGCGATGGCATGGGTGCGGGCGATCTCGCGGGCGTCGGCCGGATCGGCAACGTGCCAGGCGTACATGTCGTCTTTCTGCCCGGTCCACCACGGCAGCGTGGTGTCCTGCAGCTGGTACATGGTCAGCATGTAGTACAGCGCGCGGGCGGTGTTGCCTTTCTGCACGGCGCGGGGCTGGAACTTGACGTTGGTCATCAGCCGGGCGTACTGGTCGAGGTTGGCCGACGGCTGCGAGGTCCAGATCGTGTCGTTGCGGTACCACTTGTTGACCTGGGCGTCGGGGATCTCGCCAAACGGCAGGTTGCCGCGGTCTCCGTTGACCTGCATCTCGGTGCCGTACATGTGGTTCATGTCGCAGGTGGGGTCCGGTGTCTGCGAGGCCAGCAGGCTCTGCGGCCAGGTATGCTCGCAGTTGATGTCGTTGTTGTTGGTCCAGGTGCGGGGCGCCGCGGTGGGTCCGCCATGGATGGTCCAGCCGCAGTAGACGCAGGTCAGGCTGTCGGCGGTGATGTCGATCTCCCCGTAGATCTTGTCGCGGGCGGTGTTGTAGCTCAGGCAGGTGCTGGTCTTGAAATGCGCCCGCAGCGAATCGATCAAGGGCCGGCCCATCATCCCCGGGAAGATGGTCGAGTCCGGCGGCACGGTGCCGGCGTGGAGCGTCGAGGCCAGGCCCAACGCGATCGCGAACGATACTATCTTTTTCATACGGTCATTCCCCATTGCATTGAGGTTCTATTATCAACCCATTCGGCCCGTTTGTCAAGAGTGTTTGGAAAATATCGCGGCGTGTGGTATAATCGGACATGATCCAGCTATCCAACATCACCGTGTCCTTCGGCGACACCGACCTGTTCCGCGGCATCGGCTGGAACATCGGGCTCAACGAGCGGATCGCGCTGGTGGGCCCCAACGGCGCGGGCAAGACCACGCTGTTCCGGATCGCGCTGGGCCTGCAGCAGCCGACCGGCGGCGAGCGGGCCTTCTCCCGCAAGATGCGGATGGGCTACCTGCCGCAGGAGGACGTGGTGCTATCGGGCCGCAGCGTGCTGGCGGAGGCGCTGTCGGTGTTCGCCGACCGCCACGCCATGCGCGACGAGGCCGAGGAGCTGTCGCGCCTGATGGCCGCGACGCCGCCGGACGACCCCGAGCTGCCGGCCATGGTCGAGCGCTACGGCGAGCTGCACCACCTGTTCGAGGGCGCCGACGGCTACCAGCTGGAGAACCGCGCCCAATCGGTGCTGCAGGGGCTGGGGTTCGCCGAGCGCGACTTCGACCGGCCGGTGGAGACCTTCTCCGGCGGCTGGCAGATGCGGCTCGCGCTGGCCAAGCTGCTGCTGGAGGAGCCGTCCTACCTGTTCCTGGACGAGCCCACCAACCACCTGGACATCGAGTCGATGGACTACCTGGAGGGCTTCCTGCGGACCTTCAAGGGCACGATGGCCATCATCTCGCACGACCGCTACTTCATCGACCGCACGGTCAAGAAGGTCTACGAGCTGGAGCTGGGCCGGCTGTCGGTCTACCATGCCAACTACTCGGGCTACCTGGCCGAGAAGGAGAAGCGGCGCGAGCTGCTGGCCAAGCAGCAGGCCGAGCAGGACCGCGAGATCGAGCACGTCAAGGCCTTCATCGCCCGCTGGAAGGGCAGCTTCACCAAGCGCCACATGGTCACCAGCCGCGAGAAGATGCTGGAGAAGCTGCTGGCCGCGCGGGTGGAGATCCCCAAGACGACGAAGTCGTTCCGGCTCAATCTGCCCGAGCCCCCGCACGCCGGGCGATTCCTGATCGAGCTCACGGACGTGGCCAAATTCTACGGCGACCAGCCGGTGTTCCAGCACGCCGACCTGGCGATCGAGCACGGCCGCAAGATCGGACTGGTGGGCGTCAACGGCGCGGGCAAGACCACGCTGCTGAAGATCCTGGCCGGGGTCGAGCCGACTTCGTCGGGGGTCAAGACGGTCATGCCCCAAACGAAGTTCGCCTATTTCGCCCAGCAGACCGCCGAGATGCTGGACCCGGCCAAGACGGTCTACGAGTCGGTCGAGGAGATCATCCCGCGGGAGACGCCGGGCAAGATCCGCAGCATCCTGGGATCGTTCCTGTTCCCGGGCGACGACGTCTTCAAGCAGGTGTCGGTGCTGTCGGGCGGCGAGAAGGCCCGGCTGGCGCTGTGCCGCACCCTGCTGCTGCCGGCGAACCTGCTGATCATGGACGAGCCCACCAACCACCTCGACCTGGCGGGCAAGCAGGTGCTGGAGCAGGCGCTGCGGGAATACCGGGGCACGGTGATCCTGGTGACCCACGACCGCTACATCATCGACCAGGTGGTGGACACCATCGTCGAGGTGGCCGACCACCGCATCCGGATCTTCCCGGGCAACTACTCGGACTACATCTGGAAGAAGCAGCAGGAGTGCGCCGCCCTCAGCGAGATCAAGGCCCGGAACCCGGAGGACGCCAGGGCGAAGACCGCTGCCGCCACGGCCGAGAAACGGGACTGGCACGAGGCCAAGAAGCAGAAGGCGCAGAGCTCGGCCGAGCAGCGGCGGCGCCAGCGGGCGATCGCCGAGCTGGAGGAGCGGATCCACGGCCTGGAGCAGCGGCAGAAACAGCTGGAAAGCCACCAGGGCGGCCTGGCCGACCCGGCGGTCTACAGCAACGGGGCGCGGATGAAGGAGCTGATGAACGAGTTCGACGCCAACAAGCGGGAGCTGACGCGGCTCTACGACCGCTGGGAGCTGCACCACCAGGAGCGGGACGGCGATGCCTGAGGCCGCGATCAAACTCTTCCTCAACGGGCGGATCCGCACCATGCGCGGGAAACGGATGGTGCAGGCGCTGGCGGTCGACTCGCTCAGTGGCACGATCATCGATACCGGCGGCTCGAAGGCCTTGCTGGCGAAATACAAGTGCTGCAAACCGGAACGCATCGACCTCGAGGGAATGCCCGTGCTGCCGGGCTTGACCGACTGCCACACCCATTTCTGCTCATGGGCCTTGCTCGTTTCCCGCCCGCAGCTGGACGGCATGCCGTCGCTGCGGCATTGCCTGGAGGTCGTCTCCAACTCCGTGGCGAAGAAAAAATCCGGCGAATGGATCGTGGGCGGCGGCTGGAACAAGAACATCTGGCCCGGGGGGCGGATGCCGTCGGCAGCCGATCTTGACACTGTCTCGGTCAACAATCCGGTCTTCTTATGGAGCAAGGACTGGCATACCGCCTGGGTCAATTCCGCGGCCATCCGCGCGTTCAACATCACGCCGGCGGACCAGGGAAAGACCGGCGGCGTGATCGAGTCCGACGGCAAAGGGCGATGCAGCGGCATCCTGCGCGAGGAGGCGGCGAACCATTATTACAGCCTGGCCCCGAAGGCGACCGATGCGGAATACAGCGCGGCGCTGGCTGCCGGGCAGCGGAGATTCGCCCGGATGGGGCTGACCGGGTTCCATACCATGGAGACCGATGAAGAAGCGTCGCTGCTCGGTCAACTGCATCAAAAAGGCACGCTGCGCCTGCGCGCGGTCTATTACCTCAGGGAGCAGTCGCTCGACCCGCTGCTCGCGCTGAAGCTTAGGTCGGGCCTGGGCGACCATTGGCTGAAGTTCGGCGGGTTGAAGCTGTTCGCCGACGGCTCGCTGGGCTCGCAGACCGCCTACATGCTCCAGCCATACGGGCGAAGCTCGTCGCGCGGCCTGCTGACCACGGATCCCGAAAAACTCCAGTCCTTGATCGGCAAAGCCGCCGAAGGCGGGATCGCCTGCGCGGTGCACGCCATCGGCGACGCGGCCAACCGCATTGTCCTGGATGCATTCGAAAAGTCAACAACCGGCGAAGCTGGGCTTCGGCACAGGATCGAGCACTGCCAGCTGGTGGACCCTGTCGATATCGCGCGGTTCGCGCGGTTGGGCGTGGTGGCCTCGGTGCAGCCCATCCATTGTCCGTCGGACCTGGACCTGATCGAGCAATATTGGGGGACGAGAGGGAAGGACGCGTACCCCTTCGGCTCACTGAAGAAGAACAAAGCGAAGCTTTGCTTCGGGTCGGACGCGCCGATCGAGACGCCGGACCCGTTCGCCGCGATCCAGGCCGCAGTGACGCGCCAGCGCGCCCCGGCCGACCGGCCGCCATTCCACCCGGAGCAGCGGCTGCCGGTGCAC
The DNA here is from genome assembly GCA_035506015.1 of Candidatus Edwardsiibacteriota bacterium. GTDB lineage: Bacteria > Edwardsbacteria > AC1 > AC1 > EtOH8 > DATJQG01. The sequence continues at coordinate 312 of DATJQG010000038.1, read as the reverse complement.
GACGCGGTCGCAGCCTACACCACGGGCGCGGCCTACGCCTCGGGCGACGAGTCGTGGAAGGGCACGCTGGAACCGGGCCAGGCCGCGGACTTCGTCTGCTTGTCGGATGATGTCTTCGCGATCGAACCGAGTCGAATACACCGCACGAAGGTTGCAAAGACATACATCGGTGGAAAAACTTTCTGAGCCGATCTCATCCGCGTCTGTTATCGGATCATCGCGAAAACGCCTTGACATCACGTCAAGGCGTTTTTTGGTGGGCTGTGGTGCGTGCATTTAGAACCTCTTTTATCGAGGAGGGTCAGACATTAC
>DATJQG010000037.1:0-2155 GCA_035506015.1 Candidatus Edwardsiibacteriota bacterium | reverse complement strand
GCGTTACCGGACGACCCTTCTCATTTAACATGGTTCACTCACCAGAAGCGATCGGTCAATTCGCGCAGTCGGGGTTGCCCGGGAAACCCGGGTTGAAACACCGCTGGAAAATGCCGAAGTCGCTCAGGTCGATGTCCTGGTCGCCGTCCAGATCGCATTTCACACAATTCGGATCGGTGATCGGGACGGTCGGACCGCTGGCTGGGGCACACCCCAGAAAGATGAACAGGTCGGCCTGATCCACCACCCGGTCCCCGTTGAAGTCGCCAGGGATTGGCCGCAGGTAGGTCAGAGCCACCAGGCTGTTGCTATTGCCGGGGAAGAAGTAAATGTGCTGCCGGACGCCGGTGACGGCAGGGCCAAGGAGCGGTCCGCCGGACGCCCAGCCTGGGCTGCCGCTATCGTACTCGAACAGCCGCGGCTCGTTGGCCCCGGGGTCCAGTGAGTTGGTGGCCGGTGCAGGATACATGACGGAATCGGTCACGTTGAACCCGATGATCCTGGCGCTCATGACGCCGGGGTCGGTTCCGTCGATGTAGATGCTCTTGCCATTCTCATCCTGGTACAGACCGCCCGTCCCGCGGGCTTCGTAGAAGAGGTTGTTCGTCTGATACCAGCCGTAGCCGGCAAAGGCAGGCGGTGTGGGGGGCGGGCCCTGCTTGATCACGACATTATCGACGTACATCGGGCCGGCGCCCGACACACCTGGCCCGAACTCGAAGTCGATGCCCGCGATCTGGATGTCGTTGGTACCAGCCGAAGCGGACGGTTGGTTGTCTATTTGGAGCGTCACGCTTCCGCCTGCTGGGTCGAACGAGTACTTAACGTGCTGCCAGACACCGGGGGTGACGGCGATCTGGCCGCCGCCGCCTGAAGCGCTCAAAAAGCCGCTGCCAATGTCCATCAGCGCCCACCAGCCGTCGTACGCCGCGTTGTCCGCCAGCCACAAGAAGCCCTTCGTATCGGTGAGATACTGGTCCCACTCGATGGTGACGGCATTGCCAGCCGTACAGGCCGCCGCTCTGACTGCGCCCATATAGGTGGTGTAGTCATCAGGACTGGTCCCCGTGGGCGCGAAGGCGATCACCTTGCCGTGGCCGGAACCGGTCGGATCACTGACGACCTGGGCATCTGGCTGGGGGGTGCCGCCGTTGTCCCGCGCCCAGCCACCCTGCCCGATCAGGTCACCGACCGTCAAGCTCTCAAACCCGCCCGAGTCGTAAACCACCTGGATCGGCGGGATGAAATCGCCTGGGGTGGCAACATCCATGGTCCGCAGGATCTTGCCGTCGAACCCAGCGGAAATGATGTCATTGCCGTCGAAATCAAGGGCGCCGAAATCCGAGTACCCAGTGCCTTGCTGGCCGGTCGCCGCAGGCTTGGAACCATCGAGGTTCCAGCAGTAGACGCACGCGCCGTAATCAGGCCACGTGGCCGTACAAACACGCCCAGCCGAGGGCACGTAGATCACGTGGCTGCGGTACACCTTGCCGCCGACATCCGACCACGCCAAGGTCGCGCCAGTGGCCGGGGTGACAGCCATAGCGTACATGCCCTGGCCGCCGGTGACGCCGCCGCCATCGGCATTGAAGTAGAGCCCGTGGACACCGGCGCCGAAGGCATTGGGCACCAGGGTCATTCGGCCTTTGAGTTCACCCCAGCCGGTGTTAAGGGTCACGTTGAATGTGCTGCTCCAGTCAATGGCGCCCGTCAGGGAGTTGACCTGGTAAATCGTCTTGCCCGGCACGCCGGAGGAGACGGCGTAAAGCTTGCCGTTGTACAAAATCGGCGTGAGGCGCTGGTCGGTACCAGCATAGTTGCAGTTGGGAAGCACAGTCGTCCACACCAGGTCGCCATTGGTTTTCTTGAACGCGGCCACGCCAGTGTCGGTCACGACATACACGCGCTGGCCATCGCCGACCACCGGGCTGGTGCTGTCATCACCGCCCAGGCTCACCGGCGCGCCGACCGCATTGCTGATCCAACGCAGGGTCCCGGTGGGGGTGGCGGAACAGAGGAAGCAGGGGTTGCCGCTGCCCTTCCAGTAGAGGTTGCCGGCGTTGTCGAACACGATACTACCCAGGTTCCGCGCCCGGCTGGCCAGGGGATTGGCCGCCGTCACATCCAGCGACCAGTCGACCTCTACGCCCACGGC
>DATJQG010000036.1:0-2175 GCA_035506015.1 Candidatus Edwardsiibacteriota bacterium | reverse complement strand
TTCGACTTCGAGTCGCTGGCCCCGGTGATGGCGCTGCTGCGCACGGACAACCCTGCGCTGCTGCACACCGTGCTGCTGCTGTTCTTCCTGGGGTTCGCCACCAAGGCCGGCGTCTTCCCGTTCGGCGACTGGCTGCCCGACGCCCACCCAGCGGCGCCGGCGCCGGTGTCGGCCATTCTCTCGGGCGTGATGATCAAGATGGGCATCTACGGGATCCTGCGCGTCTTCCTCGGCATGCTGCCGGTGTCGCATTTCTCCTACCTCTGGGGCAACGTCTTCGTCGTCTTCGGCACGGTGTCGCTGTTCGTCGGCACCATGACCGCCATGTTCCAGCACGACGCCAAGCGGGTGCTGGCCTTCCACTCGATCGGCCAGAACGGCTACATCCTGCTGGCCGTCGGCGCGGGGCTGCTGCTGGCGCCGATCTCGCCGGCGCTGTGCGCCATCGCCGTGATTGCCGGCCTGTTCCACCTGGTCAACCACGCCATGTTCAAGTCGCTGCTGTTCCTGAGCGCAGGCTCGCTGCAGTACAAGACGGGCACCCGCGACCTGGACCTGATGGGCGGCCTGGGCAAGTACATGCCGCTGACCGCGGCGGCGGCGGTGGTGGCCGCCATGGGCATCTCGGGCGTGCCGCCGTTCAACGGCTTCGCCTCCAAGTGGCTGATCTACCACGCCACCATCAACGCCGGGTTCAACACGCCGATCCTTCTGCTGGCCGGCCTGGTGGCGCTGTTCACCAGCCTGCTGACCATGGCCAGCGTGATGATCAAGTACGTCGGCCTGGCGTTCCTGGGGCAGCGCACGCCGCAGAACGCCCACGTCGACCGCGACGTGCCGGCCGGCATGGCCGTGCCCCAGTTCATCCTGGCGGGCCTGGTGCTGCTGCAGGGCCTGCTGATCGTGCCGATCGTCGCCGTGCTGTACCGCTGCGCCGCCGGCCTGCTGACGCCGAACTACTGGCCGGACCTGGCGGCGATCTGCGACGCCCGCTCCGGCGGGCTGGGGCTCAACCTGGGCCAGGGGCTGGTCGGGTTCTACAACCCGTTGTTCCTGCTGGTGGCGCTGGCCGCGCTGGCGCTGCTGGCCTGGCTGTTCTGGAAATCCGGCGGCTCGAAGAAGGTGGTGATGGACCTGTGGTACTCCGGCGAGGTGCAGTCGCCGCAGGCCGTGCGCTACTACGCGTCGAGCTACTTCAAGACCTTCAAACAGAGCTTCAACATCCGGATCGGCGGCTACAACCAGGAGGGCGTGTACCCGGCCTGGCGGCTGCCCAAGCTCAAGAAACCGTTCTCGGTGGCGCACCTGCTGGACGTGGACAGCTGGCTGTACCGGCCGCTGGAATATGCCGGCAACAAGGCGCTGGAGCTGTTCAGCCGCACCCATTCCGGCTTCCCGCAGTGGTATCTTTTATGGATGGTGATCGGCGCGGGCGTGGCGCTGTTCATCATGTTCGCGGTGCGGTAGGGAGCCGTGAACAGAACGGGTTCGAGCCTGTAATTTCATCTCATTAAGGATATCATGACCAAACAGGACGTCCTCCAACTGCTGAAGGCCACGCTGGGCAAGGGCTGCATCGGCCACAGCGAGCCGATCCACGACCAGCTGTGGGTCGAGGTCAAACCGGAATCGGTGGTCCAGGCCGCCGAGCTGCTGCACCGACGGACCAGCGCCCGTTACCTGCTGACCGTGGGCTCGGACGAGCGCGACCTCAAGGGCCGCTTCGGCGTCTACTACCTGTTCAGCTTCGACAAGGAGCACTTCTTCGTGACGCTGGACGTGACGGCCGACCCGGTGCGGCCCCGCGTGCCGTCGATCACGCCGGTCATCGCCGGCGCCAACTGGTCGGAGCGCGAGATCCGCGACCTGCTGGGCGTGGAGTTCCCGGGCCACCCCGACCCGCGGCGGCTGATCCTGGCCGACGACTGGCCCAACGGCGTCTACCCGCTGCGCAAGGAGTTCGACTACAAGGCCAAGCCGAAATCCGCGCCGGAGAACGCCTATCCCTTCAAGGACAACCCGCCCAACACCACGGTGGTGGCGATGGGGCCGTACTTCCCCGTGTTCGAGGAGGCCACCTACTTCAGGCTGTACGTCGAGGGCGAGAAGGTGGTGGACGTCGACTACCGCGGCTTCTACACCCACCGCGGCATCGAGAAGCTGGGCGACCAGGTG
>DATJQG010000035.1:0-3080 GCA_035506015.1 Candidatus Edwardsiibacteriota bacterium | reverse complement strand
GGTCAAATCGTCCGCGGATCGTGGGCCCGGAGATGCTGCGGGCCGCCGGCGCCGGCGATATGACCATGGCGGGCGGCGGCCGCAGAGCGACAAGGACGGCAGGAGATGAACAAAGCGACCAAGACCATCGAGGCGGCGCTGGCGCAGCTCAAGCCCGGGGACACGCGGGCCCGCGCGCGGCTGCTCAACCGGCTGGGCCGGGAGCTGTTGCCGGCCGACTGCCAGCGGGCGCTGGAGACCAGCCTGGAATGCCAGCAGCTGTGCCAGGGCGGGGAGCTGGAGCGCGAGCTGGGCGAGGCGCTCGACATCGAGGCGCGGACCTGCTGCGCCCGGTCCGACTTCGCCCGGGCCCGGGCCCGCTGCCAGGACGCGCTGCGGCTGTTCGAGAAGCAGAAGGACGACGGCGGCAAGGCCGATGCCCTGATCACCATGGGGAACATCCTGGCCACGCAGGGCGATTACGCCAAGGCGCTGGTCAACCACCTCTCGGCGTTCAAGCTGAAGCAGGACGCCGGCGACGACGCCGGCGCGGCCGCCGCGGCCGCCGCCATCAGCGCCGACTACGAGCTGATGGCCGACTACAACAGCGCGCTGGAGCACGCCCTGAAGAGCCTGTCCATCCAGCGCGCGCTCAACGACCGGCCGGGCCAGGCGGCCAGCCTGATGGGCGCCGGGCGGGTCTACGACGCCCTGGGCGACCAGCAGCAGGCGCTGCAGTGCATCAGCGAGAGCATCGAGCTGTTCCGCGGCAGCGACGACGGCCGCCGCGGCCACGCCTACAACGCCATGGGCGAGATCTACCGCAAGCAGGGCGAGTACCAGAACGCGCTCAACCACTACCAGAAGGGGCTGAAGATCGCCGAGCAGGCCCACGACCGGCAGGCGGCGCTGGCGATCATGATCAACATCGGCCAGGTCTGCATCAGCCTCAAGCAGCCGGCCCGGGCCGAGCGGCTGTTCACCAAGAGCCTGCAGGACGCCACGGTCCTCGGCGACCGCCAGCGCCAGGCCGAATGCCTGCTGGCGCTGGGCGACCTGCTGCTGGCGCAGCAGCAGGAGGGACTGGGGTTCTCGTACCTGACGCAGGCCCAGGCCCTGGCCGACGAGCTGGGGGCGCGGGCCGTGGCCCACCGCGCCCACCGCTCGCTGGCCGCGGCCTGCAAGCGCTCCGGCGAGCTGCGCTCGGCGCTGGAGCATTTCGAGCGCTACCACCAGCTGGACAAGGAGATCTTCAACGAGGCGGCGGAGCGGCGCCGCCAGGGGCTGAGCGCCCAGCTGGAGACGCAGCAGGCCGAGCGCAAGGCCGAGATCTTCCGGCTCAAGAACGTGGAGCTGGTCAAGGCCTTCCAGCAGCTGCAGCAGCTGCACCGCTCGCTGCAGGAGGCCGACCGCCAGAAGAGCAAACTGCTGGAGCAACTGTCGCAGCAGGCCAAGCAGCTGGAGGCCATGGCGCGCGAGGACCCCCTGACCGGCCTGCTCAACCGCCGCTCGCTGGCGCTGGAGATGGCCAAGGAGTTCGCCACGGCCTGGCGCTTCAAGAAGAGCCTGACGGTGGCCATCGCGGACATCGACAATTTCAAGCGGATCAACGAGCAGTTCGGCGAGGACCGCGGGGACATGGTGCTGCGGGCCGTGGGCAACATGCTGTGCAAGGGCCTGCGCTCGATCGACACCGTGGGACGGCAGGGCGGCGGCCAGTTCGCGATGGTGCTGGCCGGCTCGAACGTCAAGAACGCATGGCGGGTCTGCGACCGCATCCGCGCCGAGATCGAGGGCTACCGCTGGGCCAAGCTGGCGCCCGACCTCGCGGTGACCATCAGCATCGGGATGACCGACGACCTGACGCTGGGCGACCACGAGAGGATGGTGGCCCAGGCCGAGGCCCAGCTGGCCAAGGCCAAGCGCCAGGGCAAGAACCAGGTCTGCTGGCAATGAGGGTGACGCCGATGGCAGTTGGTAATTGGCGAAAAGTGTGGTATAATTGAGCCGAATGAACACTCGCGGGGAACCATGCCTCAACCGACAAGAAGACTGACCCTGCTGGGCCGCAGGGTCCGGCGGCCCTCGAAGAAGCTGGAGGCCTTCGCCAACCGGCATCCGCAGCGCGACTACGAGGTGATCCTCGAGACCGAGGAATTCACGGCGCTGTGCCCGGTCACCGGCCAGCCGGACTTCGGCACCATCACCATCAGCTACGTGCCCGACAAGCTGATCATCGAGTCCAAGTCGCTCAAGCTGTACCTCTGGAGCTTCAGGCAGGAGGGGCATTTCCACGAGGAGGCCGTCAACCGCATCCTCGACGACCTGGTCCGCGCGATCAGTCCCCGCAAAATGCAGGTCCGGGGCGCGTTCCGGGCCCGCGGCGGCATCACCATCACGGTGGTGGCCGAACATCCGAATAAACAATGAACAATGGACAATGATCGGTGAACGAGAAACGTTCCTAGCCATAGTCGTCCAAGAAAGAGAACCATGCCACTTCGTAAACTGATGTCGCTGTTCAAGCGAAAGAAAACGCAACCAAAACCCGGCGATGATACCGCGTCCAAAGAGGACATCGCCCGGCACAAGCACCATGCGGGATCCGCGGCCTATCAGTACCAGGGCGCCAGCCAGACCCGTCCCGCCGCGCCGCATCAGCACCGGCCGCAGCAGCAATCCCAGCCGCGGACGCAGCACCCGCAGGCCGGCCGGCCGCCGCAGCACCAGCCGCAGCGCCCGGCGCAGCAGGGCTCACGGACGCAATACCAGGGCGGGCGCTGGCAACAGCAGCACCACGGCCATCAGGCAAAACCCGTAGCCACCATGCCGCAAGCAAGGCCGGTACAACACCTCCCGGCGCCGGCAAAGCCAGTGCATCACGCGCCCGCCGTTACGCCACGTGGGCCCCGGCCGGTCTCGGACCTGCCGCAGCTGCGGTTCGACCAGCTGGGCCTGGCGCACAACCTGCTGCAGGCCGTGATCGAAGAGGGCTACAGCGACCCCACGCCGATCCAGCAGCTGGCCATCCCGGTGGCGCTGGCCGGCAAGGACATCATGGGCTGCGCCCAGACCGGCACCGGCAAGACCGCGGCCTTCGC
>DATJQG010000034.1:0-2313 GCA_035506015.1 Candidatus Edwardsiibacteriota bacterium | reverse complement strand
CTTCGTCACCAGCGGCGGCACCTCGACCTGCCCCTGGACCTTCGCGGGTAAGGTCAACGAGTACGATTACAAGACCGTGCGCTACCCCGGCCACTACGAGAAGATCAAGACGCTGCTGGACCTGGGATTCTTCGAGCAGTCGCCGGTGGACGTCAAGGGTTCGCGGGTCGTCCCGCGGCAGCTGGCCCACGTGCTGCTGACCAGGGCCATCGATTTCCCGAAAGATCCCGACCTGGTGGTGCTGCGGGTCACGGCCGTCGGCCGGCACAACGGCAAGAAGGCGACCATGGTGATGGACGTGATGGACTTCGAGGACCGCAGGACCGGCTTCACCGCGATGGAGCGCACCACGGGCTTCCCCGCCGCCATCGTGGCGCACCACCTGGTGCGCGGCCTGGCGCCCAAGGGCGCGGTGCCGCTGGAGAGGTCCATCGACCCCGAGCTGTTCCTCACCGACTTCCTGAAACGGGGCATCCCGTATACCGAGAAGATCAAGCTGGGATAAGTAAAAAGCCTTCCGTTAATAAACGGAAGGCTTCGTTTTGACCTCACCCCGGCCCCTCTCCCTTCAGGAGAGGGGTTTCGTCATTGCGAGAAGGGTTATTCCTCCCGCACTGATGCGGTCATCTACTCGTCATTCTGAGCCGGTCAAACATGCCCGGCCATCGAAGAATCTGTCCAGATCCTTCGAAAGGCAGGCATGGAGCCGCGCTCAGGATGACGGTTACCGGGGAATAAACCGCAGCGTGATGTCCACGATCTCCGGCGTGTTGCCGGTGCGCACCGGCGGCCCCCAGGTGCCGTAGCCCGAGGACACGTAGAAATGCGTGTTGCCCTTGCGCTTGTAGCCCCAGCTCAGCTCGTAGACCGCGTTGGTGATCAGGTTGAACGGCCACAGCTGCCCGTGGTGCGTGTGCCCGGACAGCTGCAGGTCCACGCCCGCGGCTTCGGCCTTGTCCAGCTCGAACGGCTGGTGGTCCAGTAAGATCACGGGCTTGGTCCGATCGACGTTCTGCAACAGTTCCGGCAACGACCGGCGAAGCCGCCCCTCGAAGCGCTGGCCGCTGCGGTCGATGCGGCCCGCCAGGTAAAAGCTGGAGTCGATCAGCGCCACGCTGTCCATCAGCATGGTGACGCCGTGCGCGCGCAAATATTCGACCGAGGCCTTGGCCCCGCCGATGTACTCGTGGTTGCCGGTGATCCCATAGACGCCGTACTTGGCGTGGAGCTTGCGCAGGGTCTCGCCCAGGTTGTCGCGGATCACGCTGCCGATGTCCTCGTCCACGATGTCGCCGCACAGCAGGATGACGTCCGGCTGCAGGGCGTTGATGCGGTCGACCAGCGCCGTCAGCCGGCCGTTGCCGATGATGGTGCCCAGGTGGATGTCCGAGGCCATGGCGATCCGCAGCGTCTTCATCTGGCCGGCCGGTTTATCGACCGCGAGATCGAGCTTTTTCACCCGCGGGTGCGCCGCGTTGACGTAGCCGGCCAGCACCGCCGCGGTGGTGCCCAGCACCACGACCAGCAATGTGATCAGCTTGGTCCGCGCGTAATTTCCCGTGACGGCCCGCGGCCACCAGTGGAACAGCACGTTGGAGAGCCGCGCCAAGTCGAGCAGCACCGCGGACAGGAAGAAATAGAGCATGAACGCCAGCCACAGCGAACCGGCCCAGACCAGCGCCGCGGTCAATTTCGTGCAGCAGGCGCGCTCCAGGAACCGCCCGGCGATGAACGAGCCCGCCGCCGCGACGAACAGGATCGTATAAACAGTCCGCAACCAGCCAATTCTGGGCAGCGCCTGCCAGCCCCGGATGAATATGTACCAGTTGACCGCGCCGTAGACCAGGATAGCGATCGATATGAAGATGGCGATGGCAGCTGTGCGCATGTCATTCCTTGAAATAGTTGGAGACTTCCAGGGCGCAGCGTTCGCTGCGCAAAGCGGCGACCGTGACGCCGCGTTCCTTGAGCGTGGCGGTGACCCTAGCGTCGAGCGACTCGTCGTCGCGCGGCTGCATCTGCCCCGCGGTCGGCGCCAGGCAGCGGATGAAACGCGCGTTGCCGCGGTCAACGGCCACGTCCAACCTGCGACCCCCCTGGCGCAACGTGAGCCGCACCACCGTCCCGTCCTGGCTGGCCCGGCATGACGCGCCGGTGTAGGTGGCGAAGACGTGCGTCCGGCCCTCCAGCAGCAGGCAGGCGATGAAACCCTTGATGGTGATCCCCAGCACCGGGACCTCGGCCAGCGAGAGGAAGATCGAGCTTTGCGGATGGTCCGTGAAATGGGCCTGCAGCCAGATCCACGAGCGCGGG
>DATJQG010000033.1:0-4073 GCA_035506015.1 Candidatus Edwardsiibacteriota bacterium | reverse complement strand
AAAGCCATCGTGGTCGGCGCCAATATCAACGACTTGCCGCAGGTCGACCACAACAAGTGCAACGGCTGCAGCATCTGCGTCTCGCGCTGCCCGGGCCTGGCCATCTTTGTGGTGGACGCGACGTATTCGGCCACGGAATCGGCGGTCTCGTTCCCCTACGAGTTCCTGCCGCTGCCGCACAAGGACGAGACGGTGGAGGCCATCGACCGCGAGGGCAAGCTGCGCTCGCTGGCCAAGGTGGTGCGGGTGGTCAACACCAAGGCGCAGGGCAAGACGCCGGTGGTGACGCTGGCCGTGCCCAAGGGTTTGGAAAAAGATATCCGTTTCTTCCGGCGCAAGCAATGACAATCCCCCGGCCGATCCGCCTGTCGATGCCAGCGACTGCAGCGCTGCTCGCATTGTGCGCCAATGCATTCGCGGTGCGGCCGCCGGCCCAGCTGCAGGCCAAGGACTCGCCCGACGACGAGGGCGGCAAGGTCAGGCTGGAATGGCGGCTGTCGCCCGACGACAGCGCGGCCGCGGTCAAGGGATACCTGGTCGAACGGGCGGCCAGCGCGGACGGGCCGTACGCAGAGGTCAGGCAGGTGTTCCGGGGCTCGGCCTCGTACGAAGACCAGAAGCTGCAGGATAAGACCGATTACTATTACCGGGTGCGGGCGCTGGGCGCGGCCGGCGACACCTCCGAGCCCGCGCAGGCCGGGCCGGTGCAGGCCCGCCAGCAGTGGTTCCGGAAGGGAAAACTGAACGCGGTGATCGGCCTGGTCCTGTTCCTGCTGATCATCGTCTACTACCTGCGCCGGGCGCAGAAGGAAAACCTGTTCCTGCGGCGTCTGGCGGGCTTGGACGCGCTGGAGGAATCGGTGGGACGGGCCACCGAAATGGGGCGGCCGATCCTGTGCGTGCTGGGGTCGCAGGGCCTGGACAGCGTGGCCACCATCGCCGGCCTCAATATCCTGGGCCAGGTGGCGCGCCAGACCGCCGAGTACGGGACACCGCTGCTGGTGCCCACCCAGGACTTCATCATCCAGGCCGTGGCGCGCGAGGTGGTCAAGACCGGCTACGCCGCGCAGGGCCATCCCGACCGGTTCTCCGAGGATTCGGTGTTCTACGTGGTCGGCAACCAGATGGGCTACGCCTCGGCCATCAGCGGGCTGATGAGCCGCCAGCGGCCGGCCGCCAACCTGTTCGTCGGTCACTTCTACGCCGAGGCCATGGTGATGGCCGAGGCCGGCAACGCCACCGGCGCCATCCAGATCGCCGGCACCGACGCGGTGACCCAGCTGCCGTTCTTCATCGTGGCCTGCGACTACACGCTGATGGGCGAGGAGCTGTTCGCCGCCAGCGCCTACCTGTCGCGCCAGCCCCAGCTGGTGGGCACCATCAAGGCCCAGGACCTGGGCAAGGTGATCCTGGTGGCGCTGCTGCTGGCGCTCAGCGTGCTGACCCTGGCGCTGCGGACCCCGTTCTTTTACAATCTGCTGGGGGTGCAGTAGATGGCGGACAAGGGCAAGCGGCTGCCGCTGCTGATCGTGATCGTGCTGGGGACGGTCTTCGTCGTCCAGTACTTCGTCCCCAGCCGGCCTTCGCAGGGCCTCTATCGCCAGGCCCTGCGCTGGTCGATCGTGATGGGCCTGCCGGCCATCGTGATCGCCATCGACAGCCTGGTGCGCCACCACGCCGCCCGGATCCGGCGGCGCCAGGCCGGCTGGGGCGACAGCCTGGTCTACCTGGGCGCGGCGCTGCTGATGGCCGCGGCGGGGCTGGCGGGCGGGGTGGGCGAGGGCTCGCTGTTCATGCGGCTGTTCACCTACGCCATGGCCCCGATGCAGGCCACGGTGTTCTCGCTGCTGGCGTTCTACATGACCTCGGCCGCCTACCGCTCGTTCCGGGCCCGCAGCGCCGAGGCGACCCTGCTGCTGGCCTCGGCCTTCATCCTGATGCTGGGGCTGATCCCGCTGGGCGCGGCCATCTGGCGCGGCATCCCGGCGGTCTCGGAGTGGTTGCTGCTGGTGCCCAACATGGCGGCCAAGCGCGGCCTGGGGTTCGGCATCGGGCTGGGCATCGTGGCCACCGCGCTGAAGATCATCCTGGGCGTGGAGCGCAGCTGGATGGGGGGCAGCTAGATGGGCTGGCTCGAGAAGCTGGGCGCCATCGACCGCCGGATCATCTACCTGCTGCTGGCGCTGGCGGTGACCCTGCCCCTGGTGTTCCCGTTCGCCCTGCGCCAGCACGTCGACCGCAGCACCCGCGGCGTGTTCGAGGCCGTGGACCGGATCCCGGCCGGCGGCCCGGCGCTGCTGATCTCGTTCGATTACCCGCCCGACCTGGGCGCCGAGCTCGACCCGATGGCGCTGACGGTGCTGCGGCACTGCTTCGCGCGGGGCGTCCGGGTGGTGGGCCTGTCGCTGGTGCCGACCGGCGCCGCGGTGGGCGAGCGGATCATGCGGACGGCGGCCGCCGAGTACGGCCGGCGCTACGGCACGGACTACTGCTATTTCGGCTACCGGCCCAACGCGGCGGTGATCATGCAGTCGATCGGCGTCAACGCCAAGGACGCGCTGCCGGCCGACAACCAGGGCACCCCGTACGACAGCATCCCGCTGATGCGCACGGTGCGCAATTACGACGATGTGGCGCTGATCTTCAATATCGCCGGGTCGGGCACGGTCAGCGGCTGGGTGACCTACGCCGGCGGGCCGTTCCGGGTGGCCGTGGCGGCCGGCGTGGCCTCGGTGATGGCCCCGGATTTCATCCCCTACCTCCAGACCGGGCAGCTGGTCGGGCAGCTGGGGGGGATGAAGGGGGCGGCGGAGTACGAGCAGCTGGTCGCGGACCGCGGCTATGCGCCGTCCCGGGGCACCGCCAGCCGGGCCATGAACGCCATCACGGCGACCCATCTGCTGGTGATGGCCCTGATCGTCATCGGCAACGCGGCGTTCTTCGCCGCCCGTTCCCGCCGGCGCCGACCGCATCCCGCGGAGGCCGGCCGATGAGCACCGACCCCTGGATCTGGCTGTCGGCCATCCTGACGCTGTTCATCCTGTCGTTCCTGTACCGCGACAACCCGCTGTACCGGTTCGCCGAGCACCTGTTCACCGGCCTGGCGGTGGGCTACCTGGTGGCCGTCTACTGGTTCGACTGGGTCAAGCCCTACGGCGTCGACGGGATCTTCGGGGCGCGGGACTGGGCGCTGCTGATCCCGCTGGCCATCGGGACGCTGTACCTGGCGCGGTTCGTGCCCCGGCTGCGCCACCTGATGCTGGTCCCGATCGCCATCGACCTGGGCTTCAGCCTGGGCAACAGCCTGCCGCGCAGCTTCGAGTACGGGATCATCAAGCAGATGCAGGGCTGCCTGCTGCAGCCCGCGATGCTGCGGCACCCGTTCGACCCCTACGGCGGGCTGGCGGTCGGCCTGCTGACGCTGGCCGGCGTGGTGTGCACCATCAGCTATTTCTATTTTTCCCGCGAGCACAAAGGATTGCTGCGGTACGGCGGCCAGGTCGGGATCTGGTTCGTGATGGTCGGGTTCGGGGCCAGTTTCGGCTACAGCGTGATGGCCCGCGTCTCGCTGCTGATCAGCCGGGTGCAATTCCTGTTGACCGATTGGATCCACATCATCAAATAACGCGCAACGCCACACCATTCACTCGACGAGGCTTCCCATGATGCGCATCCCCTGTATCGCCGTGTTGGCCCTGCTACTGGCGGCCGCCACGGCGGCCCCGGCCCGGGGCGTCGAACCGCCCGGGCGGTTCACCGCGGCCGACACCCCCGATGACGACGGCACCAGCATCACGCTGGAATGGCAGCTCTCGCCGTCCGACACCGGCACCGCGCTGGCCGGCTACGCCGTCTACCGCTCGATCGGCGGCCGCGACTCGTTCCAGCAGATCAGCCTGGTGCCGCGCGGCAATGCGCTCTACCACGACACCGAGGTCGACACCAAGATTAACTATTTTTACAAGATCGCCGCGGTGGACAAGGACGGCCAGCAATCGGCCCCGGCTGAATCCGGACCGGTCCGGACCCAGGAACAGAGGTTCAAGGTCGGCAAGATCAACGCCCTGATCGGG
>DATJQG010000032.1:0-4011 GCA_035506015.1 Candidatus Edwardsiibacteriota bacterium | reverse complement strand
TGGTGCGGATCGACGGCGCCCGCCCGCTCTACCTGGCGGCCGGCGATGCATTCACCTTCACCGCCGAGGTGCGCGACGGCGGCGGCAACACCGTCAGCAATGCGGTGCTCGACTGGTCCTGCACCTCGCTGTCGCCCAACTTCGGGACGATCACGCCCGCCGGGCAGTTCATGGCCGGGCACCCGCTGGCGGCCCAGGTCGACGGCACGGTCAAGGTCCGCGTCGCGCTCAACGGCATCGTGATCGGCGGCGACGGCATCCACGTGATCGTCCACCGCTGACCGCGGCCCTTATCAAGAATACAGCACAGAAGGCAGAGCCTATGCTCTGCCTTCTTGTTTACGGATCTCCTTGTGGTTCCCATGTAACGGCAGGCGTCCCATCGGGACGCCTGCCGTTTTTCGCCGGGACTATTTCTTCTTCGCTTTGGCCGGTTGGACCGGCTCCTCGGCCGGCGCGGGCTCCGGTCCGGTCTTCTCCTCGGGTTTGAGGAAGATGTTGCGCTCGTCGCGCTTCATCACCAGGATGCCGTAGATGATGGTCTGGCCGGCCACCCAGGTCGACAGCAGGTAGGACAGCAGCAGCACCCGCACCAGGTTGATCGAGATGCCCATCACGAAGGCCGCGACCTGCCCGGCCCAGTTCAGGTCCGGCGCCCCGGTCAGCAGCTGCATCGGCAGGGCGCCCTCGCCCAGCTTGATCAGCAGGTTGAGCACCCAGCCCGGCGTGTAGTTGATGAAGGCCGCCGTGGCGATGTCGACGAACGCGGGGCCCATCGCCAGCGCCAGCGTGCGGAACCCCAGCCCCAGCGCCACGGCCGTGAAGGCTGCGAACACCAGGGACCCGGCCCCGGCCACGAATTTGAGCAGCCCGCTGTACAGCACCAGCCGCCAGGGCTGGCCGGTGATGCAGGAGAACGTCTCGAACAGGCTGTCGAAGGTGTCGGACTTGCTGGCCGCCACGATGGCCGGGGCATAGACCACGCCGACCAGCAGCGCCGCCAGCAGGAACGCCATGAACAGGCAGACGAAGTAGGCCGGCACCGTCAGCAGGGCCACCGTCCACTCGCCCAGCACGGGGATCCGGCCCCACAGCCCCAGCACCAGCCCGCCGGCCAGCAATAGCACGATGAACAATACCAGCACCAGCGGCCCGCCCACCACGCCCTGCCAGTTGGCGCGCAGGAAGGCCACGCCCTCCTTGGCCTCGTAGAACTCGTTGCCCTGCAGCTGCTCGGTGGTGATCCGGGCGACGACGGTCGCCGCCATCAGGTAGCACAGCAGGAACAGCAACGCCCCGACGCCCCACAGCAGCCAGGCCGGGGCCGAGAAGTCGCCCCAGGGCAGCGGCACCAGCCCGAAGATGGCCCAGACGTCGGCCAGGGCGCGGCCGCTGGCCAGGTGCGCCAGGTACCCGAAAATGCCGTAGCCGACGAAGCCCAGCACCAGGCCGCAGCCCATCACCCACAGCTTCTTGGGGGACAGGCCCAGGCGCGCCGCCCGGAACACGTCCTTGTAGTTGAAGTACAGTTTCAGCATCGTCGTCGCTCCGTGATCGATTGGTTGGTGATGGAGAAACGGCGGCCATGCCGGCCGCCGTCCGTGGGTCCCTTAACTGAGGTAGTCCACCAGGATCTTGCAGATGTAGTCCTCGATCCGCCGCGCCAGCTTGGCCCGGTTCATGTTGTTGACCAGGATCGAGAACGCGAACATCTTGCCGTTCTTGGCCGTCAGGTAGCCCGACAGCGCCGAGACCCCGCCGATCGACCCGGTCTTGGCGTAGATCCGGCCGCAGAGGTCGGGGTTGGAGAAGCGGCCGCCCAGCGTGCCGTCGATGCCGCCGATGGCCAGCGAGTTGTAGAAGATCTCCCAGTAGGGCTGCTCGTACATGAACTTCAGCAGGTTGACCACCTGCAGCGGGGTGACCTCGTTCTGGCGCGACAGGCCGCAGCCGTCGGCCAGGTCCAGCTGGCCCAGCCCCATCTCCTCGGCGATCGAGCGCGAGGCGGCCGTGCCCTGCTCGACGCTGCCCTCGCCGCTGGTCTCCGACCCCAGGGTCTGGCTGAGATTCTCGGCGTAGAGGTTGTGGCTGCTCTTGTTGATCACCTTGATGATCTCGGCCAGCGGCTGGGAATGGTGAGCATAGAGCAGCGCCGCCATGCTGTCGGCCGCGGGGTCCCTGTCCTTCATCGCCACCGGATCGCCGTGTACGGCGATGTCCTTCATCCTGAGGACCGCGGCGAAGATCCGCGCGAAGTGGCTCTCGGGCTCCTTGGCCATGAAGATCACCCGGCGGCTGCCCCCCAGGCCGATGGTGCCGGTGACCTTCAGCACCTCGCCGTCGAAGCTGACCGCGGGCGTGCCGCCGCGGTAGACGCGGACCGAGCGGGTCAGCACCGTGCCGTTCTTGCGCTTGATCTTGCGGGTGGTGGTGTAGTAGCCGCCCTTCAGCGTCCGGCTCTGGTTCCTGACCTTGACCACCATCGGCGGGTCGGTGGTGACGCGCAGCGGCTTGCCCAGCTCGGCGCCGGTCACCGTCACCAGCACCATGTTGTCGCGGAACGACAGGCCGGACAGCTGCCAGGCCAGGCGCTTCTTGGGCTTCACCAGGCGGTTGCTGGCGTGCGGCACCATCGACACCAGCCGCTCGGGCACGAAGTTGCCCTCGTCGCCGATGACGTCGCCGTCGATCGCGGTGATGCCCAGGGCCCGGATGCTGTCGGCCCATGCCGTCAGGGTCGAGATGTCGCCGATGGTGGGGTCGCCCGAGCCCTTGACCAGCAGGTCGCCGTGCAGCACGCCGGCCGAGTCCACCGGCCCGCAGCCGTAGATCTCGGTGCGGTAAGTGTACTCGGGCCCCAGCTTCTCCAGGGCCGTGGCCGTGGTGAACAGCTTGGTATTGGAGGCCGGGATGAACTTGTCGTCGGAGTGGTACTGGTAGACGATGGAATCGTTGGTCAGGTCCATCACCGCGATGCCCCACACCCCCAGCCGGCCCAGCTTCTGCGAGAACAGCTGGTCGAGGTCCTGCTGCAGGTCGCCGCTGGGTTCCGGCAGGTAGAACACCGTGCGGACCCGCTGGCGCGCCTTGGCGCCCTTCGGTTTCGCCGCGGCGCGGGCGGCTTTGGCGGGCGTCCCGGCCGCGCGGCCGGCCGGCTGCGGCGCCGCGGCCAGGGCCACGGCGGCCAGCACCAGCAGCGACAGCCGTTTGATGTGCGTTGATTCGAACATGCGATGCGATAGAAAAATGCCGCTAGGCCGATTCCATGAACAGGTAGGGGCGCCAGCGGTTGTCGGGGTGCTTGATCGAGTACTGGAGGAACGTCATGTAGTGCGGCTTGCCCGGTTTCTTGAGCAGGGCCATCCGGGCCTGTTTCAGGCTGTGATCGCCCTTGCGGTTGTTGCATTCGGTGCAGGCGCAGATCAGGTTCTCCCAGCTGTCCTCGCCGCCCTGGCTCCTGGGGACGATGTGGTCGGTGGTCATGGTGCCGGCGGTGGTGCCGCAGTACTGGCAGGTGTGATGGTCGCGGCGCAGCACGTTCTGCTTGGTGAGCCGCACCTCCTGGCGCGGCCGCCGGATGTAGCGGATGATCCGCACCACGCTGGGCAGGCTGACGGCGGCGCGCACCGAGCGCACCAGGTAATCGCTGGGCTCCACCAGCTCGGCCCGCTCCAGCCACAGCATCACCAGGGCCCGCTTGGCGTTGCACACCATCAAGGGCTCGTAGTTCTGGTTGAGCACCAGCACCTGGTGCCCCAGCACGGTATGTCCTACTTCGGCTGCTGCTGGCTCTCCTCGTCGTGGAAGTGGATCACGTGCTTGTAGGCATTGAACGGGAAATACACTTCCTGCACGTAATCAAGGGTGATGGTGACGTTGCGGTCCGGGCCGTGGACGATGTTCTTCAGGAAGTAGGCGTCGGCCTGCTTGAGGTAGTCCTTCTGCTGCTCCTCGCTTTCCGGCGTCAGCACCGAGAGCTTGCCCTGCTCGTCCTTGACCTGGTAGAAATAG
>DATJQG010000031.1:0-3655 GCA_035506015.1 Candidatus Edwardsiibacteriota bacterium | reverse complement strand
CCGGCGTCAGTTTCATGGGTTCTCGGCCTGGAACCTGCTGGACGCGGCGCTGATCCTGGGCCTATCGTTCGGCCTCTACCGCAACAGCCGGACCTGCGCGGTGATCCTGTTCGCGTATTTCGTCCTCAGCAAGGTCATGATGTGGGTCCAGCTGGGCAACGTCGCCGGGCTGCCGCTGGCGCTGGCATTCGGATACTTCTTCCTGATGGGGATCCTGGGCACGTTCGCGTACCATCAGGCCAAGGGGCAGGATACCGGGATATCTTCAAAATAAGACTAAATTAGTCCTATTATAACTTCAGCGCGATCCCACATGTCCAAGGTCACCTTCATCTTCGGCGTGCACAACCACCAGCCGGTGGGCAATTTCGACTTCGTGTTCGAGGAAGCCTATCAACAGGCGTACCAGCCGTTCCTCAACGTGGTCAAGGATTTCCCCTGGTTCAAGTTCACGCTGCACAACAGCGGCTGCCTGTGGGAGTGGCTGAAAACGCACCATTCCGAGTATTTCGACGCGGTGGGGGCGATGAAGCGGGCCGGGCAGGTCGAGCTGATGGGCGGCGCGTTCTACGAGCCGATCCTGCCGGCCATCCCCGAGCGCGACCGCCAGGGCCAGATCGCGATGATGTCGGAATTCCTGAAAACGGAATTCGGGGTTGACGCCGAAGGCGCGTGGGTGGCCGAGCGGGTGTGGGAGCCGGGCCTGGCCTCGACCCTGGCCGACGCCGGGATCAAGTACGTCGCGCTGGACGACGCCCATTTCAAGAGCGCGGGCAAGTTCGACCACCAGCTGCGCGGCCACTACCTGACCGACGACCAGGGCCAGCCGCTGGCCGTGTTCCCGATCAGCCAGAAACTGCGCTACCTGGTGCCGTTCCACCAGGTCGGCGAAGTGATCGATCATCTCAAGTCGCTGCGCTCGGAGCACGATGACGTGCTGGCGATCCTGGCGGACGACGGCGAGAAGTTCGGGGTCTGGCCGGGCACGCACGAGCTGGCCTATACCAAGGGCTGGCTGCGCGAGTTCCTGTCGGCGCTCGAGCGGAACCGCGACTGGCTGGCAATGGCCACGTTCGGCGAGGCGCTGCGGGCGCACCGGCCGCTGGGGAGGATCTACCTGCCGACCGGCTCGTACACCGAGATGGGCGAGTGGGTGCTGGAGCCAGAGGCCGAGGCCGTGTACCGCGAGTTGGCCGGACGCCTGAAAAAGGAAGGCAGCTACGAGCGGTACATGCCGTTCGTCAAGGGCGGGATCTGGCGCAACTTCCTGACGAAATATCCCGAATCGAACAACATCTACCGCAAGATGCTGCACGTCTCGGCCAAGGCCCGCGCCGCCGGCCCCGGGGCCGTGCGCGATCTGTACCGCGGGCAGTGCAACTGCGCCTACTGGCACGGCGTGTTCGGCGGGCTGTATCTGCCGCACTTGCGCGAGGCGCTGTACAAAAGCCTGATCCGAGCCGAGCAGCTGTGCGACGGCGGGCCGTGGCCCAAAGCCGAGCAGCTCGATTTCGACGGCGACGGCTTTGACGAGGTCCTGCTGTCCAACGAGCACATCAACCTGTACCTGGCGCCGGCGCAGGGCGGCACCGTCTTCGAGTGGGACCTCAAGCGCCAGGAATACAATCTATTCGACACCCTGGCCCGCCGCCGCGAGAACTACCACGCCACGGTCGGCGCCCACAGCGCCGGCGCGGACGGCGGCGGCAAGAGCATCCACGAGATGATGGTGGCCAAGGAGGCCGGCCTGGAAAAGCTGCTGGTCTACGACGACTGCCGCCGGGTGGGCCTGGTCTCGCGGCTGCTGGCCCCGCAGGCCTCGCTTGAGGACCTGATCTCCGGCCAACCCTACGGCGAGCTGCTGGGCGGGGCCTGGCGGTCCGAGATCGCACGTACGCAGGGCTCGATCGCCGTCAGCCTGTCCTGCGACCACCGCGGCGTGCTGTGCCGCAAGACGGTCACCATCACCGAGCAGGGAGAATATTCCATCGAATTGACGTTCGCCAACAACAGCGGGGCGGCGGCCGAGCTGCGGCCGGCCCTGGAGTTCAATGTCGGGCTGCTGTCGTCGGGCCCCGGGCGCTACTGCCGCTCGGCGGCGCAGGCCCTGTCGCTCGACGCCCTGGACCGGCCGGCCGCGGACCATGCCCTGACGCAGCTGTCCGTCCACGACGACCACCGCGGGACCGCGGTCGACTTCGCCTGGGACCGGCCGATGGACCTGTGGCGCTACCCCGTGCAGACCGTGTCGCAGTCCGAGGCCGGGCTGGAGCGCAATTATCAATGTTCATGTTTTCTGTGGCACACGCGGATCGCGCTGGCGGCGAATCAAACAACGAAGTTGTCGCTGCGGATCGGCAGCCGGAGGCTGGCATGACCGAGCAATCCTGCCCGGTGGTCAACCGCCTGGGCATGCACGCCCGCCCGGCCGCGCTGTTCGTCAAGACCGCCGGCAAGTTCAAGTCCCAGGTCTGGGCCCGCAAGGACGACCTGGAGGTCAACGGCAAGAGCATCATGGGCGTGATGATGCTGGCGGCCGAGCCGGGCTCGGCGCTGGTGGTGCGGGCCGACGGGCCGGACGAGGCCGAGGCCGTGGCGGCCCTGGCCAAGCTGATCGCCGACAAATTCTACGAGGACTGACGTGGCAAAGGAAGTCAGGGCATACGGCATCGCGGCCTCCCCGGGCATCGCCATCGGCCGGGCCTTCGTCTACCGCAAGCAGGCGCCGCAGGTGGAGAAGCGCCAGGTGGCGGACGTCCGGGTCGAGGTCGACCAGTTCACTGGCGGCCTGGCGCGGGCCAAGGCCGAGCTGCTGGCGATCAAGCAGCAGATCGCCGACCGGCTGGGCGAGAACGAGGCCTCGCTGTGGGACGCGCAGGTGCTGCTGCTGGACGACCCGGCGGCGATCGAGGCCACCGTGGCGCGGATCCGCGAGCACCGCCAGGACGCGGCCTCGGCTTTCCAGGAGACCATGGAGGCGGTGATCCGCAGCATGGAGGCCACGCCCAACCAGTACCTGCGCGAGCGCGCCACCGACGTCCGCGACCTGGCCTGGCGGGTGATCAAGCACCTGCAGTACCAGGCCACGGCCATGCCGCTCAACATCCCCAAGCAGGCGGTGGTGATCGGCCATGACCTGTCGCCGTCCGACACCGCGCAGCTGCTGGGCAAGAAGGCGGCAGGGTTCGTCACCGAGGTGGGCGGCAAGACGTCGCACACCGCCATCGTGGCGCGCAGCCTGGAGCTGCCGGCGGTGGTGGGGCTGAAGAACGCCCTGCTGTCGGTGTCGCAGGGCGACCCGGTGATCATCGACGGCATCCGCGGCGCGGTGATCTTCAACCCCGCGGAGAAGACCGTCAACGCCTACCGCCGCGAGCTGAAGAGCTTCGCCAAGCGCCAGAGCGACCTGCTGCGGCTGCGCAAGCAGAAGGCGGTGACCCGCGACGGCCACGGCGTGGAGCTGTCCGCCAACATCGAGCTGCCAGAGGAGATGCCGTCGGTCAAGTCGCACGGTGCCTACGGCGTCGGGCTGTTCCGCACCGAGTTCATCTACCTGACCTCGAACCACATGCCGACCGAGGACGAGCAGGTGCTGATCTACCGGTCGGTGGCCGAGAAGTGCAAGCCCGACCCGGTGATCATCCGCACCTTCGAC
>DATJQG010000030.1:0-2347 GCA_035506015.1 Candidatus Edwardsiibacteriota bacterium | reverse complement strand
CTTGAGCGTTTTCAAGGTTTCCAGCACCGGTTCAAGCCGGCCCTGCGACATCCGGGCGTAGGTGTCCTGGTCGAAGGCCTTGAGATCGATATTTGCGGCGGTCAGATATTTGCAGAGCTCTTTCAGGGGTTCCGGGTTTATAAAGCCGTTGCTGTGATAGAGCGTGGCCAGCCCCTTTTCGCGCGCCAGCCTGAAGGTATCGTGCATGTACTCGTAGAACACGGCCGGCTCGGTGTACGTGGCCGAGACCGACGGCAGCTTCTGGGCCAGCGCCTGCGCCACCGCCCGCTGCGGCGGAAGGTCGATGTTCTCGGTCTGCTCGGGCCGGGCCTGGGAGATCTGCCAGTTCTGGCAATAGCGGCACTCGAAGTTGCAGCCCGCGGTGGCGAAGGAGAACGTCCGCGTGCCGGGCAGCACATGGTAGAGCGGCTTCTTCTCGATGGGGTCGACGTGCGCGGCGCAGGGGTTGCCGTAGACCATGGTGTACAGCGTGCCGTCCCGGTTCTCGCGGTCCTCGCAGAAGCCGCGCCCGCCCTGCTTGATCAGGCATTGCCGCGGGCAGAGCTGGCATCGGACGTCCGTGCCCGTCGCCTTGATCCAGAACGAAGCCCTGGTCGGCGCCGGCGCAGCCGCCGCGAACGCACGCAGCTTCTGCGCCACCGGGCTAAGCAAAAAGCCGGCGCCCGTCGCCAGCCCCAGCTTGAGGAATTCCCTGCGTGATACCTTGCTCATGTGATCGCCAATGAACTACAGCGGAATGTGGGCTCATGAGCCGCGAAGTCCCTGTTCATCGCAGTACGAACAACCGGCAGAACCAGTACACGAACGGCACCGCGAACAGCAGGCTGTCGAAACGGTCCAGGATGCCGCCGTGGCCGGGCAGGATCGCGCCGGAGTCCTTGATCCCGCTGTCGCGCTTCAACAGCGACTCGAACAGGTCGCCCAGCACGCCCAGCGCTGACACGCCCAGCGCGATCGCCAGCATCTCCCAAAATTTCAACTCGGGCATCAGCCAGGACCTGATCGCGACCGCGCAGCCCACCGTCATTAGCGTCCCGCCGGCCAGTCCCTCGACCGATTTCTTTGGGCTGATGGCCGGGGCCAGCGGGTGCCGGCCCAGGGTCATGCCGGTGAAGTACGCCGCGGTGTCGCAGATCCAGACCAGCGCGAAGGTCAGGACCAGCAGCTTGGCGCCCAGCAGGTCGGAGATGTTGCGCAGCAGGACCATGTGCGCCAGCAGCAGCGGCACGTAGACCACGCCGAAGACGGTCGCCGAGAGCGCGATCACCGGGTGGTCCCTGCGCGGCGCGATCACCTGCGCGCAGAACGCCGCCAGCAACAACGCCACGGCCAGCCCCCAGAACATCAGCCCGCCCCAAGAAACCGCCAGCACGACCGCGACGCCCACTGCCAGGCCCCAGCCGGTCTGGGCCTGATATCCCTTGGCCCGCACCATGGCGTAGAATTCGATCTGGCCGATCACGGACAATGCCAGTACCAGCGCCAGCAACCACCAGCTCCCGAAATACGCCGCGGCGATCATCAGGGGGATGCCGGCTACCGCCACCGCGGTGCGCACGGCGAGCGAGGAAAAGACGGTCGCGACGGTGCGCTGCGTGGGCCGGAATTCAGTTTGGGTATCGTTCATGGTGCTGTTCCAACGATCGCGTCACACTGAGCTCGTCGAAGTGTGATGCCGGTCATGATGTCATCCTTCGACAGGCTCAGGATGACCACTGGTAACGCCAAGAAGCGTCATCGCCACGAAGTGGCATCGTCACGAAGTGACCTCGTCACGAAGTGACATCGTCACGAAGTGACATCGTCACGAAGTGACCTTGCCGTAGCGGCGCTCGCGATCCTGGTAATCAAGCAGCGCCCGGTACAGGTCCTCCTCACCGAAGTCCGGCCACAGGGTCTTGGTGGTGTAAAACTCGGCGTAGGCGCCCTGCCACAGCAGGAAATTGGACATCCGGTTCTCGCCCGAGGTGCGGATGATCAGGTCGGCGTCGGGCAGCTCGGGATGATACAGGTATTGCCGCACCGTGTCCTCGTCGATCCGCTCCGGGCGCAGGGTTCGCGCGGACAGGTCGTGCGCCATCCGCTTGAAGGCGTCGACCAGCTCGGCCTTGCCGCCGTAGGACAGCGCCAGGTTGAGGACCAATCCCCTGTTCTGCCTGGTGCGCTCGATCGAGTCCAGCAGGATCTTCCGCGCCTGCGGCTCCAGGTCGCCGGTGCGGCCGCTGGTGACGATCCGGACGTGCTTGGCGTCCAGCTCGTCGACCTCCTTGCGCAGGTACTCGCGCAGGATCCGCATCAGGCCGCTGACCTCGGCCCGCGGCCGCAG
>DATJQG010000029.1:0-2868 GCA_035506015.1 Candidatus Edwardsiibacteriota bacterium | reverse complement strand
AAAATAGATCATCGATGAAAAAACCCCTGTTCATAGCGATCGCGGCCGTGCTGGCCGTCGCCGCCATGGCGCTGTCGTGGCTGGCGCTGCGGCAGAGCGCGCCCAAGGCGGTGGCTGGCGTCGACGAGCTGAAGGTGCGCTCCGAGCTGATCGCCAAGAACATGGGGCGGACCCTGTCCGACCCGCTGGCCAACAAGGACGACCTGGCGCTGTCCGAGCAGTTGGCGCAGGCCAAGAGCGACTTCCCCGAGGTGGACGGCGTGATCGTGGTCAACCTCCGGGACCAGGTGGTGGCGGCCAGCGACGAGGGCCTGGCCGGGACCCCGCTGGCGCTGCCCGAGGGGGCGCAGCGGCTGTCGGCCGGGGCCATCCCGCCCCAGCCCCTCAAGGCCGACCAGCCGGGCCAGCGGATCTACTGGACCGCCGTGCCGGTGCTGCTGGGCAAGGAGCGGATCGGGGCGGTCTACCTGCGGACCACGGGCGCGGCGGGCACGGCGGCGCCGGCGCCCTTCCCCCTGCCGCTGGCGGCGGGCCAGGCCGCGGCCCTGCTGCTGCTGCTGGCGCTGATCGTCTTCGCGCTGCCCCGCGGCGAGGTCAAGGTGGTGGCCAGCGCCGACAACGCCAAGGTCGAGGAGGAGCGGGCGCAGCTGGTGCGCGAGCTCGACACGCGGCGCAAGGAGCTGCGCAAGGTCGAGGCCGAGGCCGCCGACCACAACCGCTGGCTGGAGATGTTCCGGGCCGAGGAGAACGACCTGGCGGCGCAGGTCAAGAAGATGCGCGAGGAGCGGGCCGAGCTCGACGGCAAGACCGACAGCGGCCGCAAGCAGCTGATCGAGTTCGAGAGCCTGCTGCGCGAGAAGCAGCAGAAGCTGGAGGAGGTCAGCCACAGCCTGACCGCGCGGATCCAGGAGGGCATGCAGCTGGACCAGCGGCTGGACGCGGTCCAGAAGCAGGAGGCCGAGCTCAACACCCGGATGACCGAGCTCAAGAAGGGCGAGGAGAACCTGGCCTCGTGGCTCAAGAACTCCAAGGTCGAGGTCCAGAACCTGGTGCGGTTCATCGCCGAAAAAAGGGTGGAGGAGAGCGAGCTGGAGCAGCTGGTGGACGAGATCAAGGCCGAGCTGGCCGGCCACCAGAAGCGGTCGGAGCAGCTGCGCAGCGAGGTCGAGGAGCTGACCGGGATCTGCGAGCAACTGTCCACCGAGCGCACCCGCCTGACCCAGGAGGTCAGCGAGAAGCAGCAGAACCTGACCGCGGTGATGAAGCTGCTGGAAGGCAGCCGCAGCCGCCTCGATAAATTGCAGAAGCAGGAAACCGCGACCGGCAGCAAATGAGCGACTACTACACCCAGTTGGGCGTCAACCGCGACGCCAGCGCCGACGAGATCGCCATCGCCTTCCGCCAACTGGTGCGGCAGCGGCACCAGGAACTGGGCAGCGAGGCCAACCTGGGCGAGCTGTCGCGGGCCTACCGCACCATCTCCTCGCTGGAGCGGCGGCGCGAGTACGACCGCAACCAGCAGCTGCTGGCCGGCAAGTTCGTCCAGGCCGACCCCGCCTCGCCCAGCGCCGCCGAGTCCAGCTACTACGCGGGCCTGGCGGCGATGGAAAAGCAGGACTACCAGCTGGCGGTCGAGTGTTTCACCAAGGCCGCGGACCTGGCGCCGGAGCAGAGCCATTTCCACAGCCAGCTGGGCCTGGCGCTGGGGATGTTCCGCGACCGGCTGGCCGAGGCCGAGCAGTACTGCAAGAAGGCGATCGAGCTGGACGCGGACAACCCCGAGCTCTACTACAACCTGGGGTTCCTCTACCAGCGCCACAACCTCAACGACGCGGCGCAGGAGGCGTTCAGCCAGGCCCAGGACGCCTTGGCCGCGCGGCAGGTGCGGCTGGGATTCGCCGCGCCTGCCACCATCGAGGTGCCGTGGCAGGACGGGGAGCAGGCCCGCGTGTTCTCCGGCCTGGACGGGACGGGCGACGCCGCCGGCGCGGCCGACAGCCCGGCCGGCGACCTGCTGAAGGAGCTGGAGTCGCTGGAGTCGTCGTTCGCGCAGTCCGAGGGCCTTCCGGCCGCCGGGGCCGCGGCCGACCAGGAACTGGCCGTCACCAGCACCGACGACCTGCTGAAGGAGCTGGAGTCGATCGAGGCCGCCGTCACGCTGGCCGAGAACGGCGCTACACAGTCGTCCTCCCCGGAGCCGGCCGCCGCCATGCCAGACGACGGGCCGGCCGTGGCGGTGGCCCAGCAATCCCCGGCGCCGGCCGGCGACCTGCTGAAGGAACTGGAATCGATCGAGGCCGTGGTTGGCCCGGCCGCCGTTGAACCGGAATCGACCGCCCCGTCGCAGCTGGAGGCGCAAGTCCAGGCCCCGCCGCCCGAAGAGGCGGCGATCGCCGCGGTCGAGCATCTCTCCACCGAGGTGACCGCCGATGACCTGCTGAAGGAGCTGGAGGAGATCGAGGCGCAGGTCAACGAGGTGGCGCCGGTCGAGGCTGCCCCGAGCGAGACCGATGCCCACGTGGCCGAGGCGTTCGCCGCCGCCGCGGCGCCGGCTGCGCCGGCGCGGTCGCAGCCCGATATCTTCCAGGAGACCCATGCGGCGGACGAAAGCGCGGCCATCGCGGAACAGGCCGACCAGCTGCTCAACCAGCCCGAGCCGGAGCCGCTGCCGCTGGAACAGGTCCAGCCCGCGACCGAGCCGCCGCAGCTCGAGCCGCTGCCGGCCGAGGCCCCGGCGGCGCAGCAGGCCATCCAGTTGGAGACCGCGGCCATCGAGCAGCCATCTGATGAGCAACCGGCGCCACCGACCGCAGCGGCGACAGAACCCGTCGCGGAGCCGGCCCCGCCGGTGGAACCGGCCATGCCGGA
>DATJQG010000028.1:0-5662 GCA_035506015.1 Candidatus Edwardsiibacteriota bacterium | reverse complement strand
GAGCAGGCCGGCCAGGCCCTGGCCCAGGCGCAGGCCGCGGGCGCGCAATAGCGTGTGGTCAGGCGGGTCACCTTTGGACGGTAGCTATCGTGCTGAAATCGACCGGTAATCCCCCGACCCCAGTTCTCGAATAATCTCACCGCCAGATACAAGCGGAGGTTGCGCCGTGGATTCGAAAGCGAGAAATGTCCAATTGTTCGCCTGGAGCGTCACCGTGCTGGGCACGCTGTGGCTGCTGCTGCGCCTGCCTCAGCTGGCGGTGCCGTGGTGGCTGGCGCTGACCTTCCTGGCCGCCGAGGTCGGCGCCCAGTGGTTCTCGGTGGCGATCCCGGGCGGCATCAGGATCTCGATGGATTTCGTGGTGGTGTTCTTCGTGTTCCTGGTGGCCGGGCCGGTGCCGGCCAGCCTGGCGATCTTCGTCAGCTGCATCTTCCACAAGATCCGGCTGAAGAACGCCTGGAACCGGGTGTTCTTCATCGCCGCCCAGTTCATCTTCGCCACCTACCTGATGGCGATCGTATTCGAGGCGCTGGGCGGGCGGGGCGGGTCCGAGATCGTCGCCTGGGGCAACCTGTTCCCGCTGGTGGCGGCCGTGGCGGCCTACGTGGTGGTCAACGACGTGCTGGTCGGCCTCTACCACATCCTCAAGGGCGACATGACCTGGCGCGACATGCTGGGCTTCCTGTGGGCCGACCTCAAGATCAACTACGCGCTGGCGCCGTTCTCGGTGCTGGGCGTCTACCTCTACGTCAACCTCGGCGTCCAGGGCATCATCCTGATGGTGGTGCTGGCGGCGGCCTTCGGCTGGCCGCTGCTGGTGCTGCTGCGGGGCAGCGCCGGCGGCCAGAAAGTGGGCCTGGAGGGCAAGATCACCGCCATCGGCACCATCATCGTGGGCGGCGCGCTGGTGCTGTCCAGCCTGATCATGGTGGTCGTCTCCCGCCAGATCATCATCGGGTGGCAATCCAGCTACCAGGGGCTGTACGACGAGGCGCTGCGGACCTTCACCCACCAGCTGCTGATGCCGATGATCATCGTGATGCTGCTGATCTTCGGGGCCGTGGTGTTCGCGCTGCGCTACATCATGCGGCGGATCGTGGTCAAGCCGATCCGCTCGACCAACAGCATCCTGCGCGACCTGGCCGAGAGCACGGCCGATCTCAGCAAGCGGCTGCGCCACGTCAGCACCGACGAGCTGGGCGACCTCACCAAGTTCTTCAACGCCTTCGCCTCCAAGCTGGAGAACCTGGTGCGCTCGGTGATCAGCAACGCCAACCGGGTGGCCACCACCTCGGAGGAGCTGGCGGCGTCGACCGAGGAGATGAGCGCCTCGCAGCAGGAGATCTCCTCCACCATCCAGCGCATCTCGCAGGGCACCTCCACCCAGGTGGCCTCGGTGCGCGAGACCAAGGACGCGGTCGAGGAGATCACGGCCTCGGTGGAGCAGGTCAACTCCAACGCCCAGATGGCGGCGCTCTCCGCCAGCCAGGCGCTGCAGCAGGCCTCGGACGGCGGCACCACCATGGAGTCGATCGTGCAGCAGATGACCGACATCGACGTCACCATGACCCGGCTGTCCGGCGTGGTCAGCAGCCTGGAGAAGAAGGCGGTGGAGATCAGCCGCATCACCGAGCTGATCTCGTCGGTGGCCTGGCGCACCAACCTGCTGGCCCTCAACGCGGCGATCGAGGCGGCCCGGGCCGGCGAGAGCGGCCGCGGGTTCTCGGTGGTGGCGATCGAGGTCAAGAAGCTGGCCGAGCGCACCGCCACCGCCACCAATGAGATCGACGCGCTGATCAAGGAGATCCAGGGCGAGATCACGCAGACGGTCGAGGCGATGCGCGAGGGCGTGGACAAGGTGGCCAAGGGCAAGGAGCTGGCGGCCGAGAGCAACCAGGCGTTCTACCAGATCATCGACGCGGTCAAGCACTCGGCCGACGGCGTCCAGCAGATCTCCGAGGCCACCTCCCGCCAGGTGGAGGGCGCCAAGAAGATCGCCAAGGCCATCGACTCGGTGGCGATGGTGGCCGAGGAGATCGCCTCGGGCATGGAGCAGACCGCGGCGGCGCAGCAGCAGCAGATGGCCTCGATGGAGGAGATGACCGCGTCGGCCCAGGAGCTGGCCCACGCCGCCGAGGAGATGAAGAACCAGGGATCCAGCTTCGTGGTCAAGGAGGAGAAGGCGACATGAAACTCTCCAAGTACCGATTGCTGGACCTGGCCCCGACCCTGGTCGCGGTCCTGTTCGGCGCCCCGCTGCTGTTGATCTTCACGGCGAAGTCCATCCAGTTCACGCCACTGGCGCTGCGCTGGTTGCCCTGGACGGCCCTGGCGGTGGTCGCCGCCATGACGCTGTTGCTGCGGGTCATCAACCAGCGGGTGACCCTGCCGCTGCACCGCTTCTTCCAGCAAGGGGCCAGCGACGAGCGGACCGTCCACCAAGCCACGGTGTTGGCCCTCAACTACCCGTTGATCCGCGGGGTCCAGCTGTTCGCCGAGTTCATGGTGGGCGGACCGCTGGTCGTGCTGTTGCTGATGCTGCTCCGTACGGGGACGACCTGGGCGGTCCTGCAGGCGGCGCTGTTCCCATCGTTCGTCACCGCACTGACCGTCGGTGTTTTGGTCTACTTGACGGCCGAGGCCCTGCTGCAGCCGTTCATCTATATGCTGGCAATGGCCGAAAAGGCCTCCCAGGGGCAGATCGTCCACAAAGCGATCAGGATCACCGTGACGCGCCGGCTGGTCGCGCTGTTCCTGGTCGTGATGGTGCTGTCGTTCGTTTTCGGGCTGGCCATCGCCCGCTATCCCGGCATCTGGTATGTGACCATCCTCGGCATCGTCAGCACGGTCGCCATCGCCGTACTGACGGCCCGTAACATCAACAAGACGGTGACATCGATCAGCAACATCCTGCACAGCATCACCGAAGGCCGGGGCGGCATCACCCAGAGCCTGCCGGTGACCAGCAATGACGAGCTGGGCGACCTCTGCCGCGAATACAACAACTTCATGGGGCGGTTCAAGCAGCTGGTGGAGGACATCACCAAGGCGGCGGTGGACCTGGCGGCCAGCTCCGAGGAACTGGCCGCGTCGTCCCAGCAGATGAACGCCTCGGCCGAGGAGATCTCCTCGACCGTGCAGCAGATCTCCAAGGGCGCCTCCACCCAGTCGGAGCGGCTGACCCAGGTGGCCAAGGAGGTGGAACGGCTGTCGTCGGCCATCAAGCAGATCGACTCGCTGGGCCGGATGACCACGGTCTCGTCCCAGAAATCGATCGAGGCCTCCAAGAACGGCGGCCAGAAGACGGCGGAGATCGTCGGCAAGATGGCCGAGATCTACCAGTCGTCGACCTGGGCCACCCAGCAGGTGCAGGGCCTGCAGCAGAAATCCAAGGAGATCAGCACGGTGATCAACCTGATCTCCAACATCGCCCAGCAGACGGACTTCCTGGCGCTCAACGCCGCGATCGAGGCGGCCCGGGCAGGCGACGCCGGCAAGGGCTTCTCGGTGGTGGCCGACGAGATCCGCACCCTGGCGGTCGAGGCCGGCAACTCGGCCCAGCAGGTGACGGCGCTGATCCGGGACATCGAGAAGGAGATCACCAAGACGGTGGAGGGCATCACCCAGTCGCAGCAGATCATCGAGTCCAGCCGCACCGCGGTGGACCAGACCGAGCAGTCGCTGAAGGTGATCAACAGCACGGTGGCGGTGGCCGGCACCATGGTCAAGCAGATGGCCGAGGCCAGCCGCAACCAGAGCGAGAGCGCCGGCCACGTGGTGACGCTGGCCTCCGAGGTGTCGACCATCTCGATCGAGACCGCCTCGTCCACCCAGGAGGTGGCGGCGGCCGTCGAGCAGCAGACCGCCTCGATGGAGGAGCTGTCGGCCCTGTCGCAGACCCTGTCCCAGACCGCCGAGAACCTGTCGGCGCTGGTCAAGCGCTTCCGGAGCGACAAGGAGTCCTGACGTGCAGCTGCTGACCTTCCAGATCGGGCAGCACCTGCTGGCCATCCCCGCCCAGCAGGTGCTGTCGGTGGGCCGGGAGCAGGGCGGCCAGCGCGCCGCGGCCAAAGCGGACAAGGTCGATCTGGCGGGCCTGCTGGGCATCGCGGCCGGCCTGGACGGCCAGCGGCCGGTGATCCGTTCCAACCAGGGCGGCCGCATCATCGAGCTGCAGGTCGACCGGATCCTGGCGCTGGAGAACTGCGATGACGGCGCGGTCCGGCCGTGGCCGGCGCTGCTGCGGACGCTGGCCATCTACTCGGGCGTGTCGGTGATCGACGGCCGGCTGTTCCCGATCCTCGACATCGGCCGGTTCAAGGACTGGAGGAAGGGCCGGCGCCGGTGAGCCAGCGGGTCGGGAACTATATCATCGACCGGACGCTCTCGACCGGCGGCATGGCCACCATCCACCTGGGCCATCACGCCGAGCTGGGCCGGCAGGCCGTGATCAAGCAGCTGCACCCGCACCTGTCGCGGGACGAGGGCTTCGTGCGGCGGTTCGAGCGGGAGGCCAAGATCCTGGGCTCGCTGCACCACGAGAACATCGTCGACGTGCTGGACTACTTCGAGCACCAGGGTTCGTACTACATCGTGCTGGAGTACATCGACGGCGGCTCGCTGAAGCAGCTGCTGGAGCGGCAGCGCCGGGTGCCGTTCCACATCGCGGTGCAGGTCGCGCTGCAGGTGGCCGAGGGGCTGCGGCACGCGCACCTGCGGGGCATCGTCCACCGCGACGTCAAGCCGGGCAACGTGCTGCTGTCGCGCAGCGGCACGGTCAAGCTCACCGACTTCGGGCTGGCGTCGGCCACGGAGGCGATGGCCATCACCGACCCCGGCACGTTCGTCGGCACCCCGGCCTACCTGGCGCCGGAGCAGATCAAGGGGCACCCGGCCACGGCCCGGTCCGACCTCTACGCGCTGGGCGTGGTGCTGTACGAGACCCTGGCCGGCGAGAACCCGTTCGGCGGCAAGACCCACTCCGAGAGCATCGACCGCACCCTGCGAGTCGTGCCCAAAGGCATTCCGCGCACCGACCCCGAGGTGCCGCCGGGGCTGGAACGGATCGTCGCCAAGCTGCTGGCCAAGGAGCCGCGCGACCGCTACCCCTCGTGCGGCGAGCTGATCGAGGAACTGTCGCAGTACCGGCTGATCAAGCCCGAGGCGCTGACCCGCTACCTGGCCGACCCGGCGGCCTACCAGCCGCGGCAGGAGGACCAGGACGAGATCATCCGGCTGGTGGCCCGCGAGAAGCGGAACCTGCTGTTGTCGCGGATCTTCCAGGCCTCGCTGCTGGCGCTGCTGGCGCTGCTGGTGGGCGTGCTGGGCACGCAGCAGCTGAAGGAGTACCTGCGGCAGCGGGCGGCGCAGCGGCCGCGACCGCCGGACACCACCGCCACCGCACCGGCCACCGCGCCGGCCGCGGCGCCGCGCCAGATCATCAAAGTGCTGGGCACCGAGAACGCCGACATCACCATCAACGGCAAGCCGGCGGGCAAGGTCCCGGCCATCTTCGACGACCTCAAGCCCGGGACGCTGACCATCGCCGTGGCCAAGCCGGGCTATGCCAGCCAGCAGCGCCAGCTCAAGCTTGCGCCCGGCCAGACCGCCACCGCGCAGTTCGACCTGATCCCGCAGGCCCGGGCGCCGGGGTACCTGGCGC
>DATJQG010000027.1:0-2439 GCA_035506015.1 Candidatus Edwardsiibacteriota bacterium | reverse complement strand
CGGCGGAACGTATCTCGGGCCTGGGGCTCGCGCCCGAAGGCTTTGACGATCTTGTGACCGGTGTACATCTCCTCGACGTGGCCGTTCAGTTGGCCCAGCGACCGCTGCTGGTTGCGGAAGTAGGTTTGCGACTGCCGGGCGATGTTGGTAACGACGAACAGACTCAGCGGCATCGTCAGGACCACGATCACCGTCAGCAGCGGGTTGATGATCAGCATCATCACGAGCACGCCGATCAGCGTCACCACCGAGGTAATGATCTGGGTGAGGCTCTGCTGCAGCGTTGAGCTCAGGTTGTCCATGTCGTTGACCGCCCGGCTCAGGATTTCGCCGTGCGTCCGCGAGTCAAAGAATTTCAGCGGCAGGCGGTTGAGTTTGGCTTCGACCTCGGCGCGCAGGCGGTACGTCGTCCGTTGGGCCACCCCCGACATGACATATTGTTGCACATAGGTAAAGGCGGCGCTGACGATGTACAACCCGAGCGCCAGCAGCAAGACCTCGCCGATGTAGGTGAAGTCGATGCCGGCCGGCGCCGCCGGCTGTGCCGCCCCAGACGCTGACTGCGCCGGCAATCTACCCATCAGCCCTGTGAACAGCTTGGTCGTTGCCAGGCCCAGGATCTTCGGGCCGAGGATGCTGAAGACCTGGCCCAGGAGGGCGGTGGCCAGGACGACGCTCAGTTTGATCCGCTCTGGCCCGAAGTAGCCGGCCAGGCGGCGCAGGGTGCGGCTGAAGTCTTTGGGCTTCTCCACCGGGCGGCCGAGCGCGTCGCCGGGCCGGCCCGCGGTGAAGCCCCCCGGGCGCTCGCTTTGCATCTTCTTGCGCTCTTCACTCGCAGTCATGCTGCGGCCTCCTTCATTTCCTGCGCCAGTTGATCGGCGATTTCGGCGCTGGAGAGCTGCGACGTCACGATTTCGCGATACACGTCACACTGTTCCATCAGCTCGTGGTGCGTGCCGGCGGCGCACGCCATGCCCTCGTCCAGGACGAGGATCTGGTCGGCGTTCATCACGGTGCTCACCCGCTGGGACACGATCAGCACCGTCGCGTCCTGGGTCTCGCGCTGCAGCGCGGCCCGCAGCCGGGCATCGGTCTTGTAGTCCAGGGCCGAGAAGCTGTCATCAAACACATAGATTTCGGGCCGGCGCACCAGGGCCCTGGCGATCGCCAGGCGCTGCTTCTGCCCGCCGGAAACATTTGTGCCCCCCTGGGCAATCGTCGCTTCCAGTTTGTCGGGCAGGGCGTTGATAAATTCGGTCGCCTGGGCCACCTCCGCCGCGTGCCAGACCTCGCCGTCGGACGCCTCGTCCTTGCCGTAGCGGATGTTTTTGGCAATCGTGCCAGAGAAGAGCACCGCCTGCTGGGGCACAAAGCCGATCTTGCGCCGCAGGTCGTCTTGCGTCAGCTCGCGCACGTCCACGCCGTCCACCAGGACCGCGCCGCTGTCGACCTCATAGAAGCGGGGGATGAGGTTGACGAGGGTCGACTTGCCCGAGCCGGTGCCGCCGATGATGGCGGTGATCTGGCCCGGCGCGGCGGTGAACGAGATGTGCGCCAGCGCCGGGGTCTCCGCGCCCGGGTAGCTGAAGGTCACATCGCGGAACTCGACCCGGCCGCGCTGGCGGTCGGCCCGCCGGGGCTGCGGCGGGTCGGTGATCTGCGGCTTGATCGTCAGGACCTCGTGGATGCGGACGGCGGCGGCCTGGGCGCGAGGCAGCGCCACGAACAGGAACGAGACCGCCAGCATCGAGAACAGGATTTGCAGTGCGTACTGCAGGAACGCCATCATCTGCCCGACCTGCAAATTGCCGGCGGCCACCCGGAGGCTGCCGAACCAGATGAGGGCCAGCGTGGTCAGGTTGAGGACGATCATCATGATCGGCCACAGCAGCGCCATCAGCCGGTTGACGGTGATGGCCAGGTTGGTCAGGTCCAGGTTGGCGTGGTCGAACCGCTCCGCCTCGTGCTGCTCGCGGTTGAAGGCGCGGATCACCCGGACGCCGGTCAGCCCTTCGTCCACCACCAAGTTCAGTTTGTCCAGCTTGACCTGGTACTGGCCGAACAGCGGCACCGTCTGGCTTAGCAGAATCAAGATCGCCGCCGCCAGGATGGGGACGGCGACGATCAGCACCCACGCCAGCCCGGCGTCCTCGTGCAGAGCGAGGATGATCCCGGCGGCCATCGTCACCGGCGCGGAGAGCATGGTGCCGAGGATCATCACCAGGACAAGCTGGACCTGAGTCGTGTCGTTGGTGGTGCGGGTCACCAGCGAGGACGTGCCGAGCTGATCGAACGCCCGCAGCGAGAATGCCTGCACGCGGTCGAAGATCCCCTCGCGCAGATCCCGGCCGACGGCCATGCCGACGCGGGCGCTGAAGTACATCCCGCCCACGGCGGCCAGCGTCGCCCCGATGGCGACCGCCAGCATCAACCCGCCGG
>DATJQG010000026.1:0-2428 GCA_035506015.1 Candidatus Edwardsiibacteriota bacterium | reverse complement strand
TCCATCGCCTGGTCGACCATCTCGTCGAAGCCCTCGCCCGCCCCGTCGCCCATCTCCCGTCCCAGCTTCTTGGCCCAGCGCGCCACCGAGGCGGGGTCGTTCTCGTCCAGGCCGGACAGCGCCGCGGGATCGGCCAGCTTCTCCATCCGGCGCTCCTCGGACTGCGCGGTCGCGAAGCGCGACATCAGGCGCTCCAACTTGCGGCTGCCGCAATTGGGGCAGGCCGGCTGGGCGGCGGCCCTGGGATTGAGGACCAACAGGCTGAACCGCTTGCCGCAGGCCAGGCATTCGTATTCGTAGATCGGCATATTTACGAAGCTCTAAAATCGATTACCTGGGAGTAACATTTAAAATACTTCCGTTGGCCAATTTCTGTCAATCGTTTTTCGGGCAGAAGGACAGGTCAACGTCAAGCCAGGAGCTATTTCGCCAGGATCATCCGGCCGGCCACCGCCAGCAGCAGCAGCCCGAAGATCCGTTGCAACCAGATCGCCGACATCTTCTCCGCCAGCTGGGCGCCGAACAGCCCGCCGATGAAGAAGGCCGCGGCCATCACCATCGCCGCCTTGACGTTGACGTGCCCCGCCGCGTAGTACCGCCAGGCCGCCAGCAGGCCGATCGGCAGCAGCAGCGTTGCCAGGGAGGTGCCCTGGGCCTGGTGCTGGGTGAACTTGAAGGCGTAGACCAGCACCGGGATGATCAGGATCGCGCCCCCGATCCCCAGCAGCCCGCTCAGCACGCCGGCGGTCAGCCCCAGCGCCGCGAAACCCAGCCAGATCATCGTCATCGCTCCATCAGGTGTTGGTAGGCCTGCGGCAGCCAGGTGATCAGGTCGCCGGCCAGCAGGCAGTATTCGGTGCGGACGGCTGCCGCCAGGTCGCCGCTCAAGCCATGAAGGTAGACGCCCAGCCGGGCGGCGTCGAGCGGGCGCAGCCCCTGGGCCATCAGGCCGGCGACCAGCCCGGTCAGCACGTCGCCGCTGCCGGCCGTGGCCATGCCGGCGTTGCCCGTGGTGTTGATCCAGGCCCGGCCGGACGGATCGGCGATCACGGTGGGGGCGCCCTTCAGCACGACGACCTGCTTCAGCCGCGCCGCGGCCTGGCGGGCCACCGCCAGGGGATTCGCCATCACCGCCGTTACGTCGAGCTGCAGCAGCCGTGCCATCTCGCCGTAATGGGGCGTCAGCACCAGCGGCACCTTCGCGCCGGCCGCCAGTTCGGGCCGCTGGGCCAGCGCCGTAAGGCCGTCGGCGTCGATCACGGCTGGCACCGGCAGCTGCGGCAGCAACTGCTGGACCAATTCCACGGTCTCAGGATGGGTCGAGAGGCCCGGTCCGATCGCGACGGCGTCGGCCTTGGAGACGATGGCGCGGACCCGCTCCAGCGCGTGGATCGACGTGGTGCGGGTCCTGGTCTCGGGCAGCGGCTTGATGATCACCTCGGTCAGCTTCATCGCCATCACGTCGTTCAGGCTCTCGGGGATGCCCAGGGACACCAGCCCGGCGCCAGCCGTGATCGCGGCCTGGGCCGCCAGCGCCGCCGCGCCGGTGAACCCCAGCGACCCGGCCAGCAGGAAGGCGGAACCGCAGGCCCCCTTGTGGGCATCCGGCCGGCGGCGGGGCAGCAACCCTTTGACATCATCCGCCTCCTGCGTCTCGACGGCGAAACCGTGCTCGGCGGCCATCTTCTCCGGGAACCCGATGTCGGCCACCACCAGCTCTCCGGCCGCCGCCCTGCCGGGGTGGAAGAACAATCCGGTCTTGGCCCACCCCATCGTCACGGTGCAGCGGGCCGCGATGGCGGCGCCGGCCGCGGCGCCGGTCGCGCCGTCGATGCCCGACGGGATGTCGACGGCCAGCACCGGGGCGCCGGACGCGTTGACCGCGGCGATGGCGTCGGCCGCGGTGCGGTCGGGCGCGCCCCGGAACCCCGTGCCGAAGATGGCGTCGATCACCAGGCCCGTTTCCCGGCAGGCCGCCGCCAGGGCCGCCACGCCCCTGGCGCCGTTGATCTCCTGGACCTTCAGGCCGGCCTTGCGCAGCCGGCCATGGTTGATCCGCGCCTCGGTCCGCAGCTCCGCCGCCCGGCCGACCAGGAACACGGCGACCGCGACGCCCTGCGCCGCCAGCAGCCGCGCGGCCACCAGGCCGTCGCCGCCGTTGTTGCCCTTGCCGCAGACCACGCAGACCGCCGCCGCAGCGCCGGGGACTGCGCGCACCAGCGTCAGGGCCTGGTCCGCCACCGCCCGTCCGGCGTTCTCCATCAGGGTCAGCGCCGGGATCCTGTACTTGCGGATGGCGCGCTCGTCCAGCCCGCGCATTTCGACCGGCGTGACGATCTTCATCTCATCTGCTCCTGTTGGGTGGTTCGGCGGGAGAAGCGGTCAGCGCTCCATCACCGCCACCGCCACCACCGCGTTCTTCTCGTGC
>DATJQG010000025.1:0-4809 GCA_035506015.1 Candidatus Edwardsiibacteriota bacterium | reverse complement strand
GCAGCCTCTACCGCTGGCAGCTGCTGCTCAAGTACCAGCGGCCCGGCGACCTGGAGCGCGGCGGCGCGCCGGCGCTGTGCCGCGAGCTGGCCGGCCGGGCCAGCATCAACGTCGAGCCGGCAACCCTGTTATAGCGCGGTTTTCCGGATAAATTTTTCAAAAAACACTTGACTGATGCGGTTTTCAAATGGTATACTCACAGCGACCCAAATAACATTCTTTTATGAAAGGAGGGATAACGTAGTGAATAAAGCTGAACTGATCGAAGCAGTGGCAAAGGAAACCTGCACCAAGGCCGAGGCGGCCAACGCGGTCAACCTGGTGTTCGATAGCATTGCCAAGGCGCTGAAGAAGGGCGACAGTGTTACGCTGGTGGGCTTCGGGACATTCGTGGTCCGGAAGCGCAAGGCCAGAATCGGTCGCAATCCCCAGACCGGCAAGGAGATCAAGATCGCGGCCAAGAAGGTCCCTGCCTTCAAACCGGGCAAGGAGCTGAAGAACGCGGTGAAATAACCTCTCCGTCGGATGTTAAAAGGACCCTGCAGTGCAGGGTCCTTTTCTTTTAGGCGATACCGCGGATCAGGCCATCAGCTTGCGGGTGACGGCCAGCGAGACGACCGACAGCACCACCAGCGCCATCGCCCCGTAGATGATGGCCTGCACCAGGTGGCCGGCGCGCTCGCCGAACGCCAGGCCCAGCGCCATCAGCAGCACGTACCAGGCGAACGTCCCGGGCGCGCCGTAGGCCAGCACCTTGCGCAACGGGTAGTGCGACAGTCCGGCCACCAGGAACCCCACCGAGCGGCCGCCGACCACCACGCGGTTAAGCGCCAGGATCAGGTTGCCGTACTTGCCGAAGTGCGATTCCATCGCCAGGAAGCGGCGGGGCGGCAGGAAAGGGCGGTGCTTTGCCAGCACCCAGCCGCGGCCATGGCGGGCGCCGAACCAGTAGACCAGCAGTGTCCCGGCCATGGCACCGGCGAACGACAGCGCCAGCACCGACAGCCAATAGAGGTGGCGCTGGGCCACCAGCAGCGTGCAGAACAGCACGATCACGTCGCTGGGCAGCGGCGGGAAAAATCCCTCGATGAAGGTGCCCAGGAACAGCGCCAGATACGCCCAGGCGCCGCTCTGCGCGGCCAGCGATCGTACCAAATCATCAAGGTTCATTGCTACCCGACCCGATCGTCATCGGATTGCCGCTCAACGCGGGGAGACCAGCGCGACGGCGAAGGCGCAGATGCCCTGCCCCGCGCCGAGCGGCCCCAGCCCCTCGTTGGTGGTGGCCTTGACCGAGACCTGTCCGGCCTTGATGCCCAGGGCCCGGGCGATGTTGGCCCGCATCGCGGCCGCGTGGGGCATCAGCTTGGGCCGCTCGGCCACCACCGTGCTGTCGATGTTGACGATCGCCAGCTTGCGCCGGCGCAGCAGCGCGGCCACATGCCGCAGCAGCAGCAGGCTGGAGATGCCCTTGAACCGCGGGTCGCCCACCGGGAAGTGCTGCCCGATGTCGCCCAGGGCCGCGGCGCCCAGCAGGCTGTCGGCGATGGCGTGGCACAGCACGTCGGCGTCGGAGTGGCCCAGCAGCCCCGTGCCGTGCTTGATCCCGACCCCGCCCAGCACCAGCGTACGCCCTTTCACCAGGCGGTGGATGTCATACCCGAACCCGACGCGGGTCATCGTTGTTTGAGCAGCCATGAGGCGATCTCCAAATCGTGCGGTGTAGTCACCTTGATGTTGATGCTGCTGGCGGGGACGATGCGGACCCTGACCCCGGCCATCTCGGCCAGCATGCTGTCATCGGTCGCGGGCTTCGCCCGCTTGCCGGCATATGCTTTCAGCAGAACACTTCTGGCAAAACCCTGCGGCGTCTGCGCCTTCCACAGTCCGGCACGGTCGACGGTCTTACTGACAGTGCGATCCCTGGCCAGCTTGATGGTGTCGGTCACCGGCGCCGCCAATATCGCGGCCCCGTATTTGTTCGTCGCGGCGATCACGCTCTCGATATCCCGGGTCATGATCAGCGGCCGTGCCGCGTCGTGGATCAGCGCGATATCGCTGTCATGGGAACAGGCGGCCAGGCCGTTGCGTACCGATGCTTCGCGCTCCTTACCGCCCGGGACAATGGCCCGCAGCTTGGGATATTTCGCGAACAACGGAGTGAGGTTGGCCGTATAGCCTGCGGGTATCACCAGCACGATCGCGGTGACATGCGGTGAGCGCTGGTAGGCCCGCAGCGAGTACTCGACCAACGGCAGTTTGTTGAGCTTGACGAAGGCCTTCGGCGCTTTCGATCCCAGTCGTGTTCCCTTGCCGGCAGCGACTATAATTGCGGTCACTATCATGATACTGCTCTGTGCCTCTGTGTCTCAGTGGCGAGATTACACGTGCGCGCTGTCCCGCTTGCTGAGGTAGACGATGTCGTCGTGGACGGCATAGCCCAGTTTCTTCGCCAGGCTGAGCGACGCCTCGGTGCGGGTGTGGATCAGCAGGCCGAAGATCCTGATGCCGTGGCGGCGCAGCGCCTTTTCGCCCGCGGTGGTCAGCGCCTGGGCGATGCCGCGGCCGCGGTAGTCCGGGTCGACCGCGACGCGGTTGAGCCAGCCCTTGCGGCCGTCGTGCGAGGCGATCACGGCGCCAGCCAGCAGCCGGCCGTCGAAGGCGCCGATGAAGAAGCCGGGGTTGGCCCGCATCTCCCGGGCGATGTGGGCCCGGCTGTCGCGGCCCCGCGGCTTGATCGGCAGCTTGGCGCGCTCCCACAGCTTGATCAGCTCGCGGTAGTCCTTGATGGCCAGTGCGCGATACTTCATTTAATGTTCCTCCCTGATGTCATCCTGAGTTTTGCCCTGTGCTTCGCAGGACGCAGGATGCACCCTGTATCCTGTTCGTCATCCTGAGAACAGCCCCATGCCTGGCAAACCGAAGGATCTCGTCATTTAAAAACGGTATAGATTCTTCAATGGCAAGGCGCGGCGCAGTGTTCAGAATGACGCGGACTGCGCACCCCGTCATCATCCTGGGATGAAACAATGCCGGACGGGTTTTACTTGATCACCGCATCGATGGCGTCCGCCAGGAATTTCGCCGTCACGGTGACGATCTCAGCTTTCTTTGACGGCGCGTAGCCCGCGAACGGGCCGATGATCTTCCTGAACCCCAGCTTGTGCGCCTCGGTGACCCGTTTCTCCAGCTAGCCCACCGCGCGGATCTCGCCGCCCAGGCCGACCTCGCCCACCAGCACGGCGTCGCCGTCGGCGGCCCGGTCCTTGAAGGCCGAGGCGATGGCGCAGGCCACGCCCAGGTCCACGGCCGGCTCCTCGATCTTGAGCCCGCCGGCGATGTTGACGAACACGTCGTGCATGCCCAGGTTCAG
Source organism: Candidatus Edwardsiibacteriota bacterium (assembly GCA_035506015.1). GTDB lineage: Bacteria > Edwardsbacteria > AC1 > AC1 > EtOH8 > DATJQG01. The sequence goes on along the minus strand of DATJQG010000025.1, from coordinate 1,436 downwards.
TCCGGCGCGCCGTTCCAGCACGGCCAGCAGCATCGCCAGTCGGCGGTGGTTGAAGCCCGTGGTGTTGCGCTGCGGCACGCCGAACGCGGTGGGCGCGACCAGCGCCTGGATCTCCACCAGCAGCGGCCGCGTGCCCTCCAGCGAGCAGACCACCACCGAGCCCGAGATGCTCTTCGACCGCTCCGACAAAAAGATCTCCGATGGGTTGGCCACCTCGCGCAGGCCGGTCTCCTCCATCTGGAACACGCCGATCTCGTTGGTCGAGCCGAAGCGGTTCTTGACCGAGCGCAGGATGCGGTAGGCGTGGTGCCGCTCGCCCTCCAGGTAGAGCACGGTGTCGACCATGTGCTCCAACGTGCGCGGCCCGGCGATCACGCCCTCCTTGGTGACGTGGCCGATCAGGATGGTCGCCACGTTGCGCTGCTTGGCCAGCCGCATCAGCTCGGCGCCGCACTCGCGCACCTGGCCCACCGAGCCCGGGGCTGACTCCAGGTCGCCGCGGTAGACGGTCTGGATCGAGTCGATCACCGCGATGTCGGGCTGGGCGTCCTCGATGGCCGGCAGGATGGACTCCAGCGCGGTCTCGGACAGCAGCAGGATGTTGCCCGAGGCGATGCCCAGGCGGTCGGCGCGCAGCTTGATCTGCTCCAGCGACTCCTCGCCCGAGACGTAAAGCACCTTGCGGTCGCGGGCCAACGTGTGCATCAGCTGCAGGGTCAGCGTGGACTTGCCGATGCCGGGGTCGCCGCCGATCAGCAGCAGCGAGCCGGGCACGATGCCGCCGCCGGTGACGCGGTCGAACTCGCCGATGCCGGTCTGCATCCGCGCCCGGTCGGCCAGCGAGATCTGGTCCAGTGTGCGCGGCGCGGCTTCGCCGCCTTTCGCTTTCACCCGCGAGTTGCGGGGGCGCAGGTCGGCGCGACGTGCCTCCTCTACGAAGGTGTTCCAGCCGCCGCAGGAGGGGCACTTGCCCAGCCACTTGGAGCTCTCGAACCCGCAGGACTGGCAGACGAAGTTGGTTTTCGCTATTGATTTATTTTTCACAAAACAACTGTATCCATAGGATACATTATCAATACTTAATTGATAATCATACTATCAGGAGGGAAAACCCATCCCTGAATATGATTTTCCAATTTTACTTTGATGGCCATACAATCCTTTTCATAAATAATCCGCATCACACGGACTTTGTCATGTCTGTTAATAACAGTGATGATGGGATTATTCGCATTGTGATAAAAATATGGTGTTTCGTATTTATAGACATATGTTTTGCCTATAATAGTTAATTTATGCATTTGATCGCTTATAATATCGTATGCCCAATAAATCAACATACAAATAATTGTAATAAATGGAAGAATCCATAAAGGGAAACGTTTTATGAAAATAGTATTAAAAAATTTTCTCCACATAATATCAAAACACCTTTA
>DATJQG010000024.1:0-6510 GCA_035506015.1 Candidatus Edwardsiibacteriota bacterium | reverse complement strand
CGGCAGGATCACGGGCGTGGGGCCGCGCTACTGCCCGTCGATCGAGGACAAGGTGGTGCGCTTCGCCGGGCGCGACGCCCACCAGGTGTTCCTCGAGCCCGAGGGCCTGCACACGTGCGAGCTGTACTGCAACGGCATCTCGTCGTCGCTGCCCGAGGACGTGCAGCAGGATTTCATCCATACCATCGCCGGGCTGGAGCGGGCGCGCATCACACGCTTCGGCTACGCCATCGAGTACGACTACGTGTTCCCGGAGCAGCTGGCGCCATCGCTGGAGACCAGGGCCGTGCCCGGTCTGTTCCTCGCCGGGCAGATCAACGGCACCTCCGGGTACGAGGAGGCCGCGGCCCAGGGCTTGATGGCCGGCATCAACGCCGCGCGCAAGGTACAGGGAAGGGAGCCATTGGTGCTGCGGCGCGACGAGGCCTACATCGGCGTGCTGATCGACGACCTGGTGACCAAGGGCACGCGCGAGCCCTACCGCATGTTCACCTCGCGCGCCGAGTACCGGCTGCTGCTGCGGCAGGACAACGCCGACGAGCGGCTGATGGCGCACGGCCGCGCCCTGGGGCTGGTGGGCGACGCCGCCTGGGACGCGTTCGAGACGCGGCGGCTGCGGATCGCCTCCGAGGTGGCGCGGCTGGGCCGGGAGCTGGCGCGGCCGCAGGAGGCCAACGACGTGCTGGCCCTGCGCGGCTCGGCGCCGCTGGCCGAGCCCGCGCCGCTGGCCGAGCTGTTGAAGCGGCCCGAGCTGACCTACGAGTCGTTGCTGCCGCTGGACCAGCACCGCCCCGACCTCGACGGCGACGTCATCCGGCGCGTCGCCATCGCCATCAAGTACGACGGCTACGTGCGGCGGCAGCGGGAGCAGGCGGAACGGATGGGGGCGCTGGAGGGCACGCCGCTGCCCGCCGCGCTGGACTATGCGGCGGTGCGCGGGCTGACCGCCGAGGCCGTCCAGAAGCTGTCGCGCATCCGGCCGCTGACGCTGGGCCAGGCCGCCCGCGTCTCCGGCGTGTCGCCGGCCGATATCGCCACGCTGCTGGTCCACCTCAAACGGACCGGCGCGCAGTGAGAGCGAATATTTTACCCGAAGCCGTACTTTCGTCTTGACTATTGCCATTATATATAGGTATAATAATACGATTGGCTTCGCCCCATTCACCAAACAACCAATAGGAGAAACATCACCATGGCAAAGAAGTTCGCGGCGATCGCGCTGGTGGTCCTGATGATCGCCGGCGCGGCGCTGGCGCAGACGCCGGCGGCAAAGCCGCAGACCCCCCCGGCGGCGGTCCCCACCGCCAAGCCGGCCGCCCCGGCCGCGAAGCCGGTCACGGCGACGGTCACGGGCAAGGTGGTCAACGAGAGCCTGAAGGGCCTGGCGGCCACGGTCACCATCGGATCGCTGACGGCCACCACCAACCCCGCCACCGGCGAATACAGCATCGCCAACGTGCCGGTGTCCAAGGATCCCGTCACGATCAAGATCGACGCCAAGGGCTTCGAGTCCAAGACGGCCACCATCACCCTCAGCGAGGACAACGCCAAGGCCCCGCTGGTGAAGAATTTCTCCCTCAAGGCCGCCGCAGCGCCCGCCCAGGCCCCCGCCACGGTTAAAAAGGAAGAGCCCAAGGCCAAGCCGGCCGAGAAGACGCCGGCGGTCGCGCCCAAGCCGGCGGCTGCGCCCGCGGCGAAAACCTATTCCAGCGGCGGCGGCCACATCCTGCTGGGCGGCCAGCTGGGCGCCTGCAAGCTGATCGATTCGCCGTGGCACAAGGGCGGCGTCGACCAGTCGACCGTCGGCTTCGTCGGCGACGTAATGGTGGGGTACTCCTTCAGCCAGGCGATGGCCCTGCGCGCCGACATCGGCCTCGGCATGCTGGGCACGAAATCCCAGACGTGGGAAATCCACGCCAGCGATTTCTCGACCACCGTCATACCGGTCAGCGTCGATGTCCTGTACCGGGTGTTGCGCACGCCGGCATTCTCGCCGTACCTGATCGCCGGCGTCGGCGTCATGCCCTGGACCCAGAGCGTCAGTTTCGATTCCCTCAAGAACAGCTTCAGCGGCGACCTGAAGACGAACGTCGTCTTGGGCGCGGGCCTTGGGCTGCAGTACGCGCTGAACAAGACCATGAGCGTCTTCATGGAGGGCCGGTACACCTATTTCGGCAACAAGAGCGCGACCAATGGCGCCCTCGACACCAACAACGCCATCGTCCGCGGCACGGTCGGCGTGGCCATGAATCTGTTCAGCCGCGGCGAACAGAAGCCGGCGCTGGCCACCATCAAGGGCAAGATCACCGACAAGGCGCTGAAGGGCCTTGACGCGGTGGTTTCGGTCGGTTCGTTCTCGGCCCGCACCGCGCCCGCCACCGGCGACTACGTGATCAACAATGTCCCGGTCACGGACCAGGCCTACACCATCACCGCGGCCGCCGCCGGCTACCAGCCCAAGACCGCGACCGTGCTGCTCACCAAACAGAACATCAAGGCGCCGGCGGTCAAGAACCTGACGCTGGACCCGATCCCGGTCAAGCCCGGCACGGTCAACGGCCTGGTGATCGACTACAAGACCGGCGCCACGCTGGCGGGCCGCCTGATCCTCAACGGGCCCAAGACGCAGACCATCGACGTCAAGGCCGGCGGCGCGTTCGACCTGACGCTGGACCCCGGCAGTTACGACATCCTGGCCAAGGCCGACGGCTACAACGACAAGGACGTCAAGTTCGTCGTCAAGGAAGGCGAGGCCCAGAAGCTGTCGGTGGCCCTGGTCAAGAAGAAGGAAGTGTTCGCGTTCGAGAACATCAACTTCGACGTCGGCAAGGCCACCATCAAGGCCGAGTCGACCCCGGTGCTGGAGCAGCTGTACAAGGTGCTGCAGGACAACCCCGAGATCAAGGTCGAGATCGCCGGCCACACCGACAAGATGGGCTCGCCCAAGAAGAACCTGGTGCTGTCGCAGGCCCGCGCCGCGGCCGTGGTGAAATGGCTGATGGACAAGGGCATCAAGAACGACCGCATGGTCTCGCAGGGCTACGGCGACACCAAGCCGGTGGCCGACAACAAGACCAAGGCCGGCCGCGCCAAGAACCGCCGCATCGAGATCAACGTGCTGGAGAGCGCCGCGCCCGCGCCCGAGGTGAAGAAGGCCGAGGAGCCCAAGGCCCCGGCCGCCCCGGTGGCGCCCGTTGTCCCGGCGACGCCGGCCAAGCCCGACACTAGCAAAGCCAAGACCGGTGCGGTTGTACCGATGGCTCCGGCCGCTCCAGCCGCCCCAGCTGCGCCCGGCAAGACCGAGCCCGCGAAAATGTCCCTGCCGGGCATGACGCAGCCGGCCACCACGGTGGCGCCGGCCCCGACGGTCAAACCGGACACCACCAAGAAAAAGTAATCCTGCCCGTAAAGCAAAAGGCCTCCCGTTCGGGAGGCCTTTTGCTTTGTTCTTTTCCTCAGACTTCGGCGAGCGCCACGCCGGCGATCAGGACGGCGCCGCCGGCCAGCAGTCCGGCGCTGGGCGCCTGCCGCAGCAGCAGCAGCTCCGACAGCACCGTCACCAGCGGGATCAGGTACACCACGGCGCCCAGCCGGGCCGCTTCGGTCCTTCGCAGCGCCCAGGACCACACCAGGAAACCGAATACGGTGCAGACCGCGGTCAGGAACCCCAGGGCCGCCCATCCCGCCGCGCTGATCGTTCCCAGGGTCCCGAACGGCAGGAACGGCAGCAGCGGCACGCTGCCCCAGACGATGGCGGACAGCGTCACGATGTTGGGGTCGGCCCGCGTCACCACCGGCTTGCCGATGATCGTGTACAGCGCCCACGACACCGGCGCGCCCAGCGTGATCAGCACGCCCAACAGGTACCGGAAGTCCAGGGCCTCGCGGCTGCCCCATTTGACCACCACGAACAGGCCGGCGAACGCCAGGACGATGCCGCCCAGCTTGCGGGCGGTGATCCGCTCCTTGAGCGCCAGGCTCGACGCCACCAGGGTCAGCACCGGCGACAGGCCGACGATCAAACTGGCTGTGCCCGCCGCGATCCGCGTCTCGCCGTAGTTGAGCGCCAGGTTGTAGCCCAGCACGCCGGTGATGCCGTAGAGCGCGATCCCTTTCCATTCGTTTCGCCAGCAGGACAGCACGTTCCTGCGATCGTAAAAGGAGAACAGGAGGGCCAGCGAGATCGCCGCCGCTGGCACGTAGCGCAGCGCGGTCAATCCCATCGCGGTCAGGTGCTGGATATCCAGCAAATACTTGATGGCGACGAAGGCGTTGCCCCAGGTCAGCACCACCGCGCCGACCGCCGCGTAGAGCCACACCTTCTTCATTCGCGCCCCGCGATCATCCGTTTCATTGCTTGCTGAGCTCCGATGCCAGCATCCCGGCCACGATCATCCCCGCGCCCAGCCAACCGGAGCCGTTCATGGTCTCGCCCATCAGCAGGAAGGCGAACAGCCCGGCGAACAGCGGCTCCAGGGTATAGATCACCGCGGCGCGCGCCGCGTCGGTCTTGCGCTGCCAGGTGAACTGGATCACCAGCGACCCCACCGTGGCCAGCACGCTGGTGATGAACAGGTCCAGCCAGAGGTGCCCGTTCATGCGGACCGCCGGCTTCTCGAAGGCCCACAGCAGCAGCCCGCTCAGCGCGACGGTGGTGGCCACCTGCGCCATCACCATGTCCATCGGGGCGTGGCGCTTGGTGTAGATCTCGACCAGGATGATCTCCACCGCGAAGCACACCGCGCACAGCGCCGTCAGCAGGTCGCCCTTGTTGAACCCGCCGCCGGCCGGCCGCGACAGGAAGTAGAGGCCGGCCGCCGCCAGCAGCGCGCCCAGCACCAGCCAGCGGTCGACCTTCTTCTTGAGCATCGCGATCGAGAACACCGGCACCAGGATCACGGCCAGCCCGGTGATGAAGGCCGAGCGGGTGGCGGTGGTGTGGACCAGCCCCGCGGTCTGGAAGGCGAACCCGCCGAACAGGAAGGCGCCCAGGATCACGCCGTCGCGCCAGCCTTTCCAGCCCATCTTGGCCAGGCTCTTGTAGCAGAAGGGCAGCAGGATCAGCCCGGCCAGCAGGAAGCGGATGCCCAGGAAAGCCAGCGGCGTGGCGTACTGCATCGCGTCCTTGACCGAGACGAAGGTGACGCCCCAGAAGAACGTGGCCAGCAACAGCCAGAGGTCGGCTTTGTAGTGTTCTTTGATCATCGGGTGTGATTATACCATAAAAAGAGCCGCGGCGTAAATGGCCGCGGCTCGGTCACTGGTTGGCTTTTTTATTTTTCGTAATCGACTACGGCCCGCTGGTCGCGCACCAGCCCCAGGTATTCGACAACCTTCTTGTGCTCGGGATGGTTCTGGTATACTTCCAGGTCTTCCCTGGTGCCGTGCTCGGAATACAGCGCCAGGTCCCACGCGCCCTGCCGCTGATTGTAATTGATGCCGACCTCGAGGTGTTTCAACCCCGGGATCTTGCCGTTCATCGCCTCGAGCTTCTGCTTGGCGATCGCCAGGTTCTCCTGCTTGCTGCGGCCGTCGGCCTGCGGTTTGAACGTCCAAAGAACGATGTGCTTGACCATTGTGCTATTCCTTTTCTGCTTCGATTTGATAACCAATGACGCCCATCTTTATACCGTGCTTAGCCCCCAGTTCGGCCAAGGTGCTCTCTTGTGGGTCGAGATTATAGCGGCTGCATTCAATGCTGTTGACGATGAATCCAACTTTCCTCAATCGTTGTTCGTATCCGGTTCCGATATCGAGGTCATTGTGCTCGCGTTGCCATTGTTCGCGCACGGGTGGCGGTAATTGGTTGAAGGACTCAGGGTCTACATCGATATCCGACATGAAAAGCTTTCCGCCGGGCGTTAAAATGCGGTATGCTTCGCGGAGAGCTTTGCCATTGTTGGCGATATTGGCGATCCCGCCCGAACTGCTCACCGTATCGACCGCGCCCGTTTGAATGGGACAATCAGTGGCGTCGAAATGCGCCAAGCCGACGCCCGGCCACTGCGGTCCGTCGCTGATATATTGTCGCCATTCTTCTAAAACGACGTACCCAAGGTCGTTCATGAGAATTCTTGCCGCGGGATCCTTGGCGAGGATCAAAGGCGCGTTGCCACCGCCCCAGCCACAGGCGACCTCTAGTGTCAGCCCGCCGCGATTGGCGATCCTGTCAATCCATCGATAGCGCTGTTGGTCGGGACCCCATCCATCGAGCATGGCGGCGACGTTCTTGGCGATCAGGCCCGCGCGCCGGCCACCGTGCCGTTCCAGTTCCCGATCCACGGTCCGTACGTCGCCCCAAGCATCCTGATCCGGTCTCACGAATGATGGTATGCCATTGCGGACAGGATACCGAACCTCCGGTCCTTTGGCAACGAGCTCGCCATCCGTCCAGCGCCCCTGGTTTGTTTCGCCATGAAAGACAAGGGGCTGGTGGTCGCCCGGTGTCGCGAAAATGTCAAATATTTCTGGTCTCATACACTAAAAAAAGAGAGGATGCGGTTTTTGACC
>DATJQG010000023.1:0-2176 GCA_035506015.1 Candidatus Edwardsiibacteriota bacterium | reverse complement strand
GGGCGCGCGCCTTCGGGCTGGCCGTCGTGCGCGGAATTCTCGAACAGGATCAGCGTGGTCAGCGCATCGTCCGTCTTGTTATAGAGCGAGACGCCGCAGCCGTCAACTGACAGGGCGCGGATGAAGTAACCGGCCGCGCTGCTGGCGATGGTGTCCAGGTCGAGCGAGGAGGAGGTGATGCGCCCGGCCTCGAACAGGATGGTCAGCTCGGTCTGGCGGGCGGCGGTCTGCTCGTAGAGGCGGGCATTCTGCACCGAGACGGCCGCCTGGTTGATGATGGTCTGGGCCAGCTCGATCTGCTCGGCGGCGAAGTGGACTTTGTTCTCGGTCGAGTCGACCGTGATCAGACCGACGGTGCTGTTGCCGATGATCAGCGGGATGACCAGGATGGACTGGATCATGCGCACGGCGATCACGTCGCGCATGGCAACCAGCAGCGGGTCGTTCTCGGCGTCGTCGATGGCCAGCGGGGTGCGCTCGTCGCGCAGGCGGTCGATCAGCGGGTTGCCGTCCAGCGAGAAGCTGACGTCCGGCACGCCGCCGTCCGGGTTGGAAGGCGACTGGATGGTCAGCCGGGCGAAGCGGTTGTCCTGGTCGTAGATGAAGATGCTGGCCTGAGGCACGCCGAGGGCCTGGGCCAGCTCGTTGGCGGTGGTCTGGAGGATGCCGTTCTGGTCGAGCGAGCGGCCGATGGTGGCCGAGATGCGGTTGAGCAGCGCGAGGCGCTGGTTGCGGCTGTCCAGCTCGGCGGCGCGCTCAGTGGACTGCTCGAACAGGCGGGCGTTCTCCAACGCGACGGCGACCTGGTTGGCGTAAGCCGAAGCCACCTGGCCGTCGGCGGGGGCGTAGGCGTGGGCCTCGTTCTTCTCGACGACCAGCACGCCGATGATGCTGCCGCCGGAGACCAGCGGCGCGCCCAGCCAGCTGCGCGCCGAGCGCTTCTGGCCGGCGAAGCGGCCGTCTTCGTGGGTGTCGGCGATGACCAGCGGCTGCGGGTTCTTGTAGATGGCCGAGAACAGCGGGTGCGCCGCGATGTCGGCTTCGGGGTCGCCGGCGTCCTTGGCCGTGTAGCCCTGGCCGGCGGCCATGTGCAGCGTCTTGCCGTCCTGGCTGGCGAGCCAGAGCGCCACGCGGTCGTGGGTCAGCACCGCGCTGACCTCGCGCAGGGCGCTGGCGACCACGTCGCCGACCGACAGCGCGGCGGTGATGCGCCGCGAGACTTCGGACAGGGCGGCCAGCTGCTCGCCGCGCAGGGCGATGTCGGCTTCCAGGCGGGCGCGGGCGGTGATATCTTCGATCAGCACCACGACGCCGGTGACCGCTTCGGCCTCGTCACGGCGCGGGTAGGCGTAGATGTTGACGGTGTGGCTCTCGCCGCGGCCGGGGAACGATACGCCCAGGTGCTCGGTCTGCTCGCCGGACTTGATCACCCGGACCATGTCGGCTTCCAGGCCGACCTCGCGGAAGGACGGGTGGGCGTCGATCAGCGGCTGGCCGTACATGTCCTCGGTCCAGCCGTACTGGTCGCGCAGGAAGGCGTTGAAGGTCTCGATTTTGCCGTCGCGGCCGGCCACGATGATGCCCTGCTGGATCGACTGGACGACGGCCTCGTTGTAGCTTTGCAGCTGGGGGGTGCTCTGGTACAGGCGGGCATTCTCCAGCGCGGAGGCGGCCTGCTGGACGAACAGCTCCAGCGGGCGCAGGCCGGCTTCGTCGGGGCGGCGGGCGATGGCCGGGTCGCGCAGGTTGATCATGCCGATGATGGCGCTGCCGGCGAACATGGGGATGTACAGCTGGTCCTTGGGATGCCAGTCTTCGCGCTTGGGTGGCAGCGGCGAGCCGGGGTTGGACTTGCGCTTGCCGCCGCCCTCGGTGTTCATCTGCACCCAGGGGTTATCGTGGGGCAGGAAATAGGACGAGCCGATGCGCAGCGAGATGAACTGCGGGTCGTCCAGGCGGCGCTTCCACACCTGGCCGGGCAGCAGCCGCTTCTTGAGCAGCTTCTCCTCGTTCTCCTCGTAACCGGCGGTGACCAGCTCGGTCACGTCCAGGTTATCGTCGAGCAGGGTGACGGCCACCTTGCCCCAGCCCACCGACCTGACGCCGCGGGCGATGATCGCCAGGCGGTCCTGGATGGCGGTGGCCTGCTGGAGGGCGGTGGTGATCAGGTGGAGCT
>DATJQG010000022.1:0-3817 GCA_035506015.1 Candidatus Edwardsiibacteriota bacterium | reverse complement strand
CCTCGCCGGGCTGGAACAGGAATTTCACCATGCCCTGCAAGTCGCCCTTACGCCGGGCCAACAGCGAGGCTGCGCCCAGCAGCATCGCCATGTGCCCGTCGTGGCCGCAGGCGTGCATCCGGCCCGGCGCCTGTGACCGGTAGGGCACGGCGTTGAGCTCCTCGACCGGCAGGCTGTCCATGTCGGCCCGCAGGGCCACGCAGCGGCCGGGCCGCGCGCCCCGCAGCAGGCCGACCACCCCGGTCCCGCCCACGTCGGCGCGAACGGACAGGCCGAGCTTGGTCAGCTCGGCCGCGATGGTCCGCGCCGTGGCGCGTTCCTGGAACGACAGCTCGGGGTGGCGGTGGAAGTGCCGCCGCCAGGAGACCACGTAGCCGGCCAGGGCGCCGCCCGGCCGCGTCACTCCTCCACCCCCATGGCCTGGTTCTTGCCGTTGCGCTTGGATTTGTAGAGCATCTTGTCGGCGATGTCGACCAGCATCGCCTTGTCCTTGGCGTCCTCCGGGAAGGTGGCCACGCCGCAGCTGATGGTCACCCGGCCGCCCGGCATCACGATCTGGTTGGGGAAGTGGTTGTCGGCCACCCGCTGCACGATGCGGCGGGCGATGATCATCGCGCCCTTCTTGCTGGTGGACGGCAGGATCACCGCGAACTCCTCGCCGCCGTAGCGGGCCACGGTGTCGACCTTGCGCACCGTCTTGCGGATCAGCTTGGAGACCTCGACCAGCAGCACGTCGCCGGCGATGTGGCCGTTGGTGTCGTTGTAGATCTTGAAGTTGTCCAGGTCCAGCATCAGCAGCGAGATGGTGCCGGCGTAGCGCACGCAGCGCTCCACCTCCTCCTCCAGCCGGTCCTGGAAGAAGCGGTGGTTGTAGAGCCCGGTCAGCCCGTCGGTCACCGCCGTCAGCATCGCCTTCTCGAACACGTCCAGCTCGATGATCTTGGGGTTGTCGAGCTTGTGGTGGGTGTTGGTGAAGTAGTCCAGCAGGGCCACCCGCACGCCGACGTTGCGGTCCAGCCGCTTGGTCATCTCCAGCTTGTGCTGCAGCACCTTTTCCCAGTGGTTGCGGGCCTGGTTCTCGGAGAACCGCAGGTGGGTGATGGTGTAGATCAGGTCGCTGTAGAGGGTGGCGGCCTTCTCCTTGAGCAGGTCCTCCACCTGTTTCATGATCTCGGAGCTCTCGCCGTAGTCCTTGCCCAGGATGGCGATCATCTCCTTGGTGAACCCCGACCCGTACTTCTTGTTGTTCTTCATGCCTCACCTGCGTGTGGTATGGTGTTGTTGACGGTGATCAGCTGGCGTCCTTGCCGTCGGGCCCGCAGGCCGGCGGCGCCAGCGGCGACATCTCGCGCAGCCGGGCCACCGCCTCGGTCAGCGCCGTCACGGTGCGGTCGATCTGCTCGGCCGTGGTGCCGTGGCCCAGGCTGAACCGCACCGAGCCATGGGCCTGCTCCACCGGCATGCCCATCGCCAGCAGCACGTGCGACGGCTCCAGGCTGCCCGAGGTGCAGGCCGAGCCCGACGAGGCGGCGATGCCCTTGAGGTCCAGCGACAGCAGGATCGACTCGCCCTCGATGTAGTCGAACGAGACGTTGAGGGTGCCGGCCAGGCACTGCCCGGCGTGCCCGTTGCGGTGGACCCCGGGGACCGCTGCGCGGATGCCCTCCCACAGCCGGTCGCGCAGCGCGCCGATCCGGCCGTTCTCGCCGTCGCGCTCGCGGGCCGCCAGCTCGGCGGCCGCGGCCAGGGCCACGATGCCGGCCACGTTCTCGGTGCCGGCCCGCCGGTTGCGCTCGTGGGCGCCGCCGTGCACCAGGGGGTGCAGCCGCGTGCCCTTTTTGACGTAGAGCGCGCCCACGCCCTTGGGCGCGTAGATCTTGTGGCCGGAGAGCGACAGCAGCGACAGCCCCAGCGCCCCGACGTCGGTGGGCAGCTTGCCGAAGGTCTGGACCGCGTCGCTGTGCAGCGGCACGCCCTTGTCCCGGCAGATCCGCCCGATCTGCTCCAGCGGCTGGACGGCGCCGGTCTCGTTGTTGGCGTGCATCACCGAGACCAGGATGGTGCGGTCGGTGATGGCCCGCGCCACCGCGTCCGGGTCGACCAGGCCCTGCCGGTCCACGCCCACGTAGCTGGCCTGGCAGCCGTGGTACTTGACCAGGTATTCCACCGTGTGCAGCACCGCGTGGTGCTCGATCCGCGTGGTGACGATGTGGTTGCCCCGCTCCCGCAGGGCGAAGGCCGCGCCCACCAGGGCCATGTTGTCGGCCTCGGTGCCCGAGCCGGTGAACACCACCTCGGCCGGCTCGCAGCCCAGCGCGGCCGCCAGTTTCAGCCGCGCCTGCTCCACCGCGGTGCGGGCCTCGCGCCCGAAGGAATGGATGCTGGAGGCGTTGCCGAACTGCGACGTCAGGTAGGGCAGCATCGCCTCCAGCACCTCCGGCCGGACCGGTGTGGTGGCGTTGTGGTCGAGATAGATCCGTTCCATCGTCGGCGGGGTCGCTGCCGTCACTTCTTCATGCTGAGCGCGGATTTCTGCAGCCGTTTCTTGCGCTCGGCGCGGCGGGTGCGCTTCAGTTTGAATTTCAGCGATTTGCGTTTCTGCTTGTTCTTGCTGCGGGCCATGGTCGGTCGCTCCTCGATGTGCGTTGATATGGTGAGTGATTGGTGCTGCGCGATCGGTCCCGTCCGGGGATGATGATATACTATACCGCTTCCCCGCGCCGGTTGTCAAGCGGTTCCTGCGCCGGGCCGCGGCTCATTTGACGATCCTGAAGCTGTTGGCCAGCTGCCGCATCTTGCCGCCGGACCGGTCCCTGACCTGGGCCATCACCACGTAGGCCCCTTCCTTGAGGCCGGCCAGCGACAGCGCCGTGGCCTGGCAGAGGGTCGGCCCCGCCGCGCTCAGGGCCTGCGGCATGGTGGCCCGGGCCTGCTTGTCGCCCTGGGCCATGAAGTAGTAGGTCGCCTCGGCGCCGTACTGCCGGGCCGAGTCCGGCTTGAGGTTGTAGATCTCGTAGTACAGGTACAGGGTCTGCCCCGGCTTGAAGCTGGCGCCGGGCTGCGGCACGATCCGGTAGCCCGCCTTGTTGAACTTGGTGTTGCCGGAGTCGGCGCGGATCTCCCGCCCCAGCAGCAGGTCGCTGGTCTCCTCGGCCCGCGTCAGGTAGTTGGTCACCGCGAACGCGTACTTGTAGATCCCGGTCTTGTTGGCCGCGCTGTCCTGCAGGCTGATCGCCACGCTGTAGCTGCCCGGCTCCAGGTCGAACCGGCAGACGTCGATGGCCTGCGCGTCCGGCACCCGTTTGCCGGCGTCCGGCGGCGCCAGCCGGCGGTCGTCGCGCGCCACCTCCCGCAGCTGGCCGTCGAAGATCACCACGCTGCGGTCCAGCGTCGCCTGGTGCGTGCTGTCGTCGTACTTCAGCTTGGCCAGCGGCACGCTGTACGACACCCAGACCTCCGCCCCCTTGGCCCCGCCGAACCGGCTGACGCTGAACGGGAAATCCAGCGGCTGGCCGTAGTCGTAGTGGTAGGCGTCGCCCGGCAGCTGCTGGACCAGCGTCGGCGTCTCCACGTCGAACGACTGCAGCGCGGCCCCGGTGGCCCCGGCGTCGGCGCTCTTGGCGCTGTTGAGGTCACCCACCATCCGGTAGCCCACCTCCAGCTCCACGAAACAGAACTCCGCGTGATAGCGCCCGTAGTACCAGCGCTCCCACGGCCGGCTGGGGGCGACCAGGTGGCCGTCGGAGACGATGCCCTCCTCGCCGGCGTTGGGATAAGGCCCGTCGCCGGTGGGGTACCACACCCGCTCGTCGGGCTC
>DATJQG010000021.1:0-4532 GCA_035506015.1 Candidatus Edwardsiibacteriota bacterium | reverse complement strand
GCGGAGATGGTCCTCAGCCAGCCGCTTGATGTTGTACTGCAGCGCATAGAGCCCGGCCGCGGCGAGGATCCCGGCCTGCCGCATGCCGCCGCCGAACATCTTCCTGTTGCGCCGCGCCCGCTCGATGAAGTCATGCGATCCCACCAGCACCGAACCCACCGGGCACCCCAGCCCCTTGGAAAAGCACAGCATCACCGAGTCGAAATGCTTCGCGTATTCTTTCAGGCCAATGCCGGTCGCTACGGACGCGTTCCACAGCCGCGCGCCGTCGAGGTGCAGCTTGATCTTTTTCTTTTTGCAGAGCGCAGCGATCCGCTTGATGCCGTCCAGCGGGAAGATCACGCCGCCGGCGCGGTTGTGCGTGTTCTCCAGGCAGAGCAACTTCGTTGCGGGTTGGTGGATATCAACCGGGCGGATCGCTTTTTCAATTTGCGCTGCATTGAGGATCCCGCCCGGGCCGGTGATGGCGTTGAACTGCAGGCCCGAGACCACGGCCGCCGCGCCGACCTCGTAGCGGAAGATGTGCGACTCGTAATCGAGGATCACCTCGTCGCCCGCTTGCGTCAGTGTTTTTATCGCCACCTGGTTGGCCATGGTGCCCGACGGGCAGAACAGCCCGGCCTGCTTGCCCAGCAGCCTGGCGGCCGCGTCCTGCAGGGCGTTGACCGTGGGGTCGTCGCCGAACACGTCGTCGCCCAGCTTTGCGGACAGCATCGCGTCCAGCATGCCTCGCGACGGCCTGGTCACCGTGTCGCTGCGGAAATCGAGGATCTTCATCGTTCCCCCTTAGTGCATACTGTATACGGAATACTGTATACAGTAAGAGCCGTCAGTTTCCCAGGACCAGCTTGTGGTACGTCTTCTTGCCCTTGCGCACCAGCAGGCCGCCCTTGTTGAACAGGTCGATGGTCACCGGCGTCTCGAACCGCTCGACCTTCTTGTCGTTGATGTGCAGGCCGCCCTGGTCGATCAGCCGCCGGCCCTCGCTCTTGGTGGCGATCACGCCGGCCGCCTGCAGCACGTCGATGATGTTCTTGCCCAGCTCGTCCTTGGCGATCGTCGTGGTCGGGATGTCCTGCGAGCTCCCGCCGCCTTCGAACAGCGCGCCGGCCGCGTCCTGGGCCTTCCTGGCCTCGGCCTCGCCGTGCACGGTTTTGGTGGCCTCGTAGGCCAGCACCTTCTTGGCCTCGTTGATCTCGCGGTCCTTGAGCGCCGCCAGGCGGTTGACCTCGGCCATCGGCAAAAAGGTCATCAGCGCCAGGCTCTGCGCCACCTTGGCGTCCTCGACGTTGCGCCAGTACTGGTAGAAATCGTAGGGCGAGGTTTTTTCTGGATCCAGCCACACCGCGCCCTTCTCGGTCTTGCCCATCTTCTTGCCGTCACTGGTGGTCAGCAGGGTGAAGGTCATGCCGTTGACCGGCTGGGCCTCGATCTTGCGCACCAGGTCGGCCCCGGCCAGGATGTTCGACCACTGGTCGTCCCCGCCCAGCTGCAGCGTGCAGTGGTGGCGGCGGTACAGCTCCAGGAAATCGTAGGCCTGCATGATCATGTAGTTGAATTCCATGAACGTCAGCCCGCGCTCCATCCGGGTCTTGAAGCACTCGGCCTGCAGCATTCGGTTGACCGAGAAGTGCGCGCCGATCTCCCGCAGGAAGTCCACGTAGTTGAGGTTGAGCAGCCAGTCGGCGTTGTTGGCCATGATGGCCTTGCCGCCCGAGAAGTCGATGAACTTCTCCATCTGCGCCTGGAAGCGCACGGCGTTGGCGGCGATCTCCTCCTTGGTCAGCATCTTGCGCATGTCGGTCTTGCCCGACGGGTCGCCCACCATCGTGGTGCCGGCGCCCAGCAGCGCGATCGGCACGTGCCCGTGCTGCTGCATGTGCCGCATCACCATCAGCTGCATGAAGTGGCCCACGGTCAGGCTGTCGGCCGTGGGGTCGAAGCCGATGTAGAACGTGACCTTCTCCTTTTCCAGCTGCGAGCGGATCTCGTCCTCGTGGGTCATCTGCTGGATGTACCCGCGTTCCTTGAGCACGTCGAACACTGACATAACGGTCCTTTCGGGAAATAAAACCTTAGACCAAGGGCCGATGATATTTCGCCCTTAGTCTTTATGGTTTAACGAATAAGGATACCATGTTTTCAGTTGAAATGCAATCAAAAACCCCGGCCATCGCTGGCCGGGGCATGATCCCTCCGCATTTGATTTATTATGTTTCACAAGCGGGGCGCACCTGGTATTCACCAAGAACGATCTGTTGTTCCATCCACTGCGGATCGCCTCGGGTGCCGAACCCTTGCGCGACCCCTGCCCGATTCATCGAGGTGCGCCCGCTCATTTCTTCTGTTGTGGGGATGCCGTGATTTGAAAGATCGCCGGTTAACGGACCAGTACCAGCTTTCTGGTCAGGGTCCGGCCGCCCGACTGCAGGCGGTAGATGTATACGCCCGCGGACAACTGCTGTCCCGCGCCGTCGCGACCGTCCCAGCGCGCGGTGTAGCGCCCCGGCGCCTGCGGGCAATCGACCAGCGTCCGCACCCGCTGCCCCAGCCCGTTGTAGATCGCCAGCTGCACCGGGCCCGGCTCCGCCACCTGGTAGCTGATCGCGGTCGCGCCCCGGAAAGGGTTGGGGCTGTTCGACAGCAGCAGCCGGGACGGCTGCGTCTGCGCCCGCGGCTTGGCGCCCGCCACGCCCATGCTATTGTAGAAGATCTGCGCCGAATCGGTCAGCCCCAGCAATCCGTTGCGCGTGGCCGCCACGATCACTCCCAGAGAGATGATCACCGAGTCGCCCGCCGCCAGGTCGAACGGCCCCGTGCACATCACGAACCGCTTGTCGCCGGCCGTCACGGCCCCGGACTCGTCGTAGGCGTCCAGCACCATGTTGTTGTAGTTGTAGCCCTGCATCACCAGGTAGCGATTGGTGGGGGTCACCGGATCCATGTCGATAGTGAAGATCTTCATCGCCGTCATGCCCAGCGGTTCGCCCGGCTGGATGTCGTGCGGGAACTGGTTGTCCGTGACGTGCACAACTGATCCGGTGTTGTTGACCGCGCTGGCCAGGAACCGGCAGCCGAAATATCCCGGCGCGGTCGGCCAGCCCGGCTCGGCCTCGTTCTGGAACTGGATGGCCAGGTTGCGGGTGTAGTCGAAGTCGACGCGGTCGTTGGCATTGGTGCCGGACTCATCGCCGATGTCGGCGTCGAAGCACGGGCCGGCGTACACCTGGCGCAGCGCGCCCGCGCTGCCATTGATCACCGTGAACTTGAAGTAGACGATGTCGCTGTTGGGCCCCGAGTTCCAGGCGTAGCTGCTCTGGCGGATGCGGACGCCCAGCGGTGTTTCCCCCGCGGGGGTGAACGCCGGGTTCTCGTCGCTGTACGTGGCGTATCCGTCCTGGTCCGAGAGCACGACCGGCTCGTTGGCCCCGTCGCGCAGCGGCCACTGCGCCAGGTCCGCGGCATCGGTCGACAGATAGACGCGCGAAAGCGAATCGGTCGCCCAGTTGGCGTAATCCCAAGTGTAGGGATTGGCCGGGCCGAGCGCGCTGCCGCCGCTGTTCGGATTGTAGCCGACGGCGACCCGCGGAGTGTCGGTGGCATCGAGCGCGCCCACCCATAGACCCGCGCCGAAGATGTAGTTGTAAGCCGCGCCGCACCAGCTGCCGCCGGGCGAGTTGTTGTAAGGGTACACGAAGGGGCCGTAGTTCGAGGTGTGAATGATCCAGGCGTTGGCATCGATGGTCTTGACGACCTTGCCCTTGGCGTCGTTGCGGATCACCGGTGATGCGCCCCAGCCATCGGCGGCCAGCGCCGCCAGGCAGAGCAGGGCGAGTCCCAGCAGCAGCACCGGTCTGACGTTTTTCTTCATGGCGTTTCCTCCTTTGCGTTGCGGTTTCGATCTTGTATTGGTTTGGGCCACCCGCACCGGCGTGACGTCATTTTCGGATCCTCCGGCGACGGGTGCGGCCCTGTGATCGCGCTGGTCCGGGAGCACCTCGATGTCAACGGGCATCTCGATCGAGCGGAATGACGGGGTCTGCATGGTTGTTCTCCTGTTGACATTCGAGTCTGTGAATTGGTGGTTTCCAATTATTTATCGAGCATCAGACATGCCAAACAAATAATAATGCACATAATGCATTGTGGGACTGTTCTTTATGAATGATTTTATACTAAGCACGATTTTTCATATTCCTTCTATGGGGTTTATATCGCTTTTTGATGGCACACTTTTACAATACAGTATATTTTATTCATTGTAACAAGATATGATTCAATGTGTTGCGGAATAGTATATATTGTTCCAAAATGGCGCATATTTTCAATTATCTGATAGAAAAAGACCGAGGGATATCCCTCGGTCTTATCAAATTAATCGAAATGATCCGGTGCAGGGTACTATTCTATCTGGTGCTGTTTCCGCTCAGATCCATCAAATAATATTATCCGGATCGATCTTGTATTTCTTCAATTCCCGGTAGAGCTGGCTGCGCGAAATGCCGAGGAACTCGGCGGTGCGCTTGACGTTG
>DATJQG010000020.1:0-5117 GCA_035506015.1 Candidatus Edwardsiibacteriota bacterium | reverse complement strand
GGCCGTGCCCACGTGCAGGACGATCCTGGCGTCCCGGGGCAGGCCCAGCGCTGACCGGACCTCCCGCTTGTCGCGCGGCCGGTAGCCGTCATCGGCGCCGAGGTAGACGACATCGATCCGGTCCTCGGCGATGCCGTACCGCCGGACCACGTCCCACTTGGTGGCCTGCGAGATGGCGATGATGCGGCCGGCCCGCTTCAGCCCGGAGTAGAGGTAGGCGCGCCAGAAACGCTCGAACATGCCCTCCGGCGCGATCACCGGGATGATGTCCAGGCACGTGACGACCGATCGCCCCGGCACCGCGCCGCACAGGAACGACATGTTCTGGCTGGTGAAATGGACGACGTCATAGTCCGTGAGATGGCGCAGGCAGCGCCGCCAGAACCACGGCCGGTTGTCCGGCAGCGGGACCGCGCCGGTCGCCGCCAACAGGAACTCGGCCGGCGTGCCGGGGTTCCTCAGGACGCGGCGGCCGGGGTAATCGAGGAAAATGTGGTCGGCCGCGCCGCGGCCGGCCGGCCCCAGCAGCCCGGCCAGATGCCAGGCGTAATTGCCGGTGCCGCTGGAGCGCGGCTGGTCGTTGATGATGGCGATGCGCGGTGTGCTCATGGCCGTTAACTATAGCATACCGCCCGGTGCCCGTCAACATAAAGCTTTGGAGCGTCAGCCCGCGGCCTGGAACTGGCCGCCGTCGGACAGCAGGTACAGCGTTTTCCCGCCGGCGTACTCGATGCAGCAATCGCGCTGCCGGCTGCGGGCGAAGGCCCGCACGTAGGCCACCGCCTCCCGGCCGTCCAGGCCCCGCGGCAGCCGTTGCCGCAGGTAGGCCTGCGGGCCGAGCTGCACGGTGAAGCATAGCGGCTGGGCCGCCGCCGCGGCGGGGCGCAGGCGATAGGCCGGCCGGGCCGCGGCCGGCATGGCGGCCGGTGGTGCCGGTGACAATGTGATCATCGTGACCTCCTTGTGGTTCCTCGTTCACGGGTATGGTACGCGCCACGGGTGACAGTTTTGAGCATCGCCGCGCGACGGACGCGGCCTGCGGGAACGGAACGATAATCCTCACACTTTCGCTTGACAATAAAACCCCTGTTTGCTACACTATACCGATTGACGGTCCCGCCGTCAGCAACCACCGCACCTCCACAGAGCGCGCATGGCCAAGATCGACGAATTGCTGCGGACCCTGGTGGCCCAGGAGGGTTCCGACCTGCACATCAAGTCCGACGAGCCGCCGGTGTACCGCATCCACGGGCAGCTGGTGCGCAGCGGCCTGCCGGTGCTGTCGGCCGACGACACCAAGACGCTGCTCTACGAGATCCTCAACGACGAGCGGCGCGAGCGCTACGAGCGCACCCACCAGCTCGACATGTCGTACTCCATCCCCGGCGTGTCGCGCTTCCGGGTCAACGTCTTCCGCCAGAAGAACGCCGTGGGCGCGGTGCTGCGCGTCATCCCGCTGTCGATCAAGACCATCGACGAGCTGGGCCTGCCCCAGATCATGAAGAAGGTCTGCATGCTGCCGCGCGGCCTGATCCTGGTGACCGGCCCCACCGGCTCGGGCAAGTCCACCAGCCTGGCCGCGATGATCGACCTGATCAACGACAACAAGTCCTGCCACATCATCACCATCGAGGACCCGATCGAGTTCCTGCACCGCGACAAGCGGGCCTGCGTCAACCAGCGCGAGGTGGGGATCGACACGCACAGCTTCGCCAACTCGCTGAAGCACGTGATGCGCCAGAACCCGGACATCATCATGGTGGGCGAGATGCGCGACCTGGAGACCATCCAGCTGGCCATCACCGCGGCCGAGACCGGCCACCTGGTGCTGGCCACCCTCCACACCGCCGACGCCGCCCAGACCGTCGACCGCATCATCGACGTCTTCCCGCCGGGGCAGCAGCAGCAGGTGCGGCTGCAGCTCTCGACCACGCTGCAGGCGGTGTTCTCGCAGGCGCTGCTGCCGCGGGCCGACGGCAAGAGCCGGGTGGTGGCGTACGAGGTGATGATCTGCACGCCGGCCCTGCGCTCCATCATCCGCGAGGGCAAGACCCACCAGATCTACAGCAACCTGCAGAGCGGCGCCAAGTACGGCATGGTGACGCTGGACGCCCACCTCAAGGACCTCTACCTCAAGGGCGTGATCAACCTGGAGGACGCCATCGCCAAATCCTCGAACCCCCACGAGTTCGAGAAACTGCTGGGCAAGGTGTAGCATGGAACTGAACCAGATGCTGCAGCACATGGCGTCGGCCGGGGCCTCGGACCTCCACATCAAGGTGGGCATCCCGCCGCTGCTGCGGATCAACGGCGACCTGCTGCAGTCCAAGCTGCCGCCGTTGACGCCGGACAACATCCGCTCCTGCGTCACCTCGCTGCTGACGCCGGCCCAGTGGCAGAAGTTCCGCAACGAGCTGGAGCTGGACCTGGCCTACAACCTGCCCGGCGTGGGGCGGTTCCGGGTCAACGTCTTCCAGCAGCGCGGCAGCCTGGGGATGGTGTTCCGGCTGATCCCCGAGCGCATCCCCTCGCTGGACGAGATGGGCTTCCCCGCCGTGCTCAAGGAGATCGCCATGCGGCCGCGCGGCCTGGTGCTGGTCACCGGCCCGGCCGGCTGCGGCAAGTCCACCACCCAGGCGTCGATGATCGACCACCGCAACGCCAACGACCCCTGCCACATCATGACGGTGGAGGACCCGGTGGAGTTCCTGCACAGCGACAAGAAGGCCATCGTCAACCAGCGCGAGCTGGGCCAGGACACCCTGACCTTCGCCGACGCCCTGAAGTACGTGCTGCGCCAGGACCCGGACGTGATCCTGATCGGCGAGATGCGCGACCTGGAGACCATCCAGCTGGCCATCACCGCGGCCGAGACCGGCCACCTGGTGCTGGCCACGCTCCACACCACCGACGCCGTCCAGACCATCGACCGCATCATCGACGTCTTCCCGCTGCACCAGCAGTCGCAGATCCGGATGCAGGTGGCGGTCAACTTCGTGGCCGTGGTCTCGCAGATCCTGGTCAAGCGGGCCGACGGCCGCGGCCGGGTGGCGGCGTTCGAGGTGATGGTGGGCACCGGCGCGGTGCGCAACCTGATCCGCGAGGCCAAGACCTACCAGCTGCAGAGCCTGATCCAGACCAGCATCAAGCAGGGCATGGGCACGCTCAACATGTCGCTGGCCGGGCTGTTCAAGCGCAACATCATCACGCTGGACGAGGCCTTCAGCCGCACCACCGACCCCGACAACCTGCAGCAGATCCTCAAGACGCAGTAGCGATCCCCGGATAAACGAAAAACCCCGCAGCAATGCGGGGTTTTTCTGTTAAAACTAGTTGATCACTTTTGTTCGATACTATCCAATATATGATTTATTTTCACTCGTTTTTGAATAGCGACGCTGTCTTTTTCCAGTTGTTTCCGTATCAGTATCCTCGTGAATGTCAGGGATACATGCGGCTCAATCATTGGCGAGACTAGCCTCCATCCCCCTTGTTCCTTTCTCAATTTATAATGAATCGTTTGGATGCTGTCGATATCACAGAATTTATAGTTATTTCCCGCGTCATACCAACCCGCATAGTTATAGTTGACATCAACTTGCGCAACGTTCTCTGTTATCGCTTTGTCCTTTATTTCATAACCCTTCACGATGTCGAATTTATCCCATCCCGGTTCATCACCCCATTCTTTCCAATCAATCGGCATAGAGTGATTGCCGAATCCCAACCGTTCACCCCCAGCATCCCGCAAACAGTAAAGGGCCACGATCTCATGAGGCGTCATTTGCTTAAATGGTTTAGTCGTATCAAGCACAAAGGGCGTGGACGTATCAGCAACCCGATCACCTTCAACAACTGAATCGTTGGATTTTTGTTGCCCTTGTTGAATATCATTGTTTCTTTTCCCACACACCAAGACAAGCAACAACGACAGGAATATCAAATATCCCTTACGCATATCGATCATCCCGTCCTTACTTGTTGATTGTTTTCTTCGTCATCAAGCTGTTGAACACCATGATCTGCGGCACCTCGCCGGGCCTGCTCTTCAGTGATTTGAAGAAGTTGTCGCTGCCCGTGGCGATGTGCATCAGCACGACATTCTTTGCGGGAATGTACTTGCCGATCAATGACAGCCCGGGCGCAGTGTAGAACGAGCGGTCGAGGAACGCGATGTCGATGCTGTCCTTCCCGATATTGTAGGCCGCGTACTGCGCGACATTCTCCGGCGTATCGTCACCCGAGTGGAAGATCGTGAACCCATCCATCTTGACCAGGTACCCGATATTTTCGACACCTGCATGGATGTTGCGGGGCCGCTCCGTCACCGGATCGGGCTCGTAGTATGAGCTGTGGTCGAACCTCATGCCGCGTATTCCGATCTCGCCAACGGTGAACGAAGTATCGTATTGTTTCCCCGGTTTAAGACTGACGATCCTGCTTGACACATTCGCGTAGGCCGGGTCGAGCCGCAAAGCGGAATCCGCCTGCCCCGGGCAAACCAGCATTGCTTTCGGATTGTGTTGCAGGAATTCGATCGTCATCCGTGAATTGAAATGGTCGACGTGCGCGTGCGTGACCAGCACCACATCGATGTGATCGAATGGCGCAATGCCCGTGATCATTTCGTTTGCGACGGAGTCGGATGGCTGGTCGCACCAGTCGCCCTTGATCCCGCCGAACAGCGCGTCGATCAGCACTTTATGGTGCGAGGTCTTGACCAAAAAACCGTCGTTGGCAACGTAGGTCACCGTGCAGGTCCTTGCGGACTGCCTGGCCGTGCAAGAAACCAACCCGACAAGGAACACGATGATGGATATTTTCCGGCTGATACGCAATACTGGTCCTTTGCTCATGCAATGCCGAGCGCTGTCACCCTGAGAAATGCCCCATGCCTTGCCCGTTGAATGGGTGATCGCCTGATGCTTCAATATGCCAGGCACGAAATGCATCTCGGGATGACAGGCCGAACACTCGCTGGTGCCTGACCTCTCCCCGGCCCCTCCCCGCAGCGGGGAGGGGCTGGGGGTGAGGTCTGTTTGCCTGGTTCGAAAATCATGCCTTGATCACCGCCAGCGGCGCCAGCTCGGTCACGATCTCGACCAGGTCGGCTTGGG
>DATJQG010000019.1:0-2136 GCA_035506015.1 Candidatus Edwardsiibacteriota bacterium | reverse complement strand
ATGCCAACCTGGCGGGACTGCATTTCACCGGCTCCAACGCGGCGTTCAACAGGATGTGGAAGACGATCGGCGAGGACGTCGGCCATTACCGGAGCTACCCGCGGGTGGTGGGCGAGACCGGCGGCAAGGACTTCGTGGTGGCCCACCCCTCGGCCGACATCGCCAGCCTGGCCACCTGCCTGATCCGCGGGAGCTTCGAATACCAGGGGCAGAAATGCTCGGCCACGTCGCGGGCCTACATCGCCAAATCGCTGTGGCGGCCGCTGCTGGCGGAGATGAAATCCCAGCTGGCGCGGGTCAAGGCCGGGCCGGTGGAGGATTTCACCAACTTCATGGGCGCGGTGATCGACAAGGCGTCGTTTGAGAACATCAGGTCGTACATCGAGTACGCCCGCACCAGCCCCGAGGCCGAGATCGTGCACGGCGGCGGCTGCGATGACCGTAAGGGGTATTTCGTCGAGCCGACCGTGGTGCTGACCACCAATCCGAAATTCAAGCTGATCGAGGAGGAGATCTTTGGCCCGGTGCTGACCGCATATCTGTTCGAGGACAAGGAATTTTCTCAGGCATTGGAATTGTGCAACGCCACCTCGCCCTACGCGCTGACCGGCAGCATCTTTGCCCGGGACCGCTGGGCGATCAACCAGGCGACCGAGGTGCTGCGGCATGCGGCCGGCAATTTCTACATCAACGACAAGACCACCGGGGCGACGGTCGGCCACCAGCCATTCGGCGGGGCGCGGGCCTCGGGCACCAACGACAAGGTCGGTTCGATCTACAACCTGCTGCGCTGGATGTCGGTGCGGACGATCAAGGAATGCTTCAACACCCCGACCGACATCGGGTACCCGTTCCTGGCGGAACAATGATCGGTCCCCGGGATCCGTCCGGAGGAAAGCGAAAAGGCAACCCATCGGGTTGCCTTTCGTCATGCCCCTGATGGCAAGGCAACGCGACAAGCGCTCAGCACCGATCCGCATATCCGGTGCGTGCCGACAGCTGATGCCGCTCAGGCTGCAGCACGAAGGAAACCAGCGCCGCCGTGACGGCTTTGTCATTGACAAGCTGCGGCGCGGAATGCTATCATCAACACTTGCCCCGGCCATTTGACCTTGACGGGAAGGGCTCCGGGCGGCAGAGCGAAGGGAAAGCCAATAGCAACGAAAGGTGCGATCGTGGCTCGTCGTGTATCACCAGGTCCAGGGAAACGCGGCCTCATGTGCGCAGGGGTTTTCCGGTCGTCCAAGGACGGCGGGGCTGACCGCCATGAATAACCATAGGATAAAAGGAAATGGCCTTCCCGGAGAATCACCCAAACCCTGGCTCGACCATTATGAGGCCGGGGTGCCCCCGCAGGTAAGCCACGACGGCAGGTGCCTGCACGAGCTCCTGCCCGAGGCGGCCCGCCGCTTCCCGGACCGGGACGCCGTCGTTTTCCCGATGGCCGCGGCGGGACGGCTGTTCACTTCGGCGCTGACCTACGCCCAGCTGCTGGACAAGGTCGAGCGCTGCGCCGCGTCGCTGCAGCGGCTGGGCGTGGCCCAGGGCGACCGGGTGGCGCTGTTCCTGCCCAACTGCCCGCAGTTCGTCATCGCCTACCTGGCCGCGGCCCGTGCCGGTGCCATCGCCGTTCCCTTCAACCCGCTGTACTCGGCGCGCGAGGCCGAGGAGCAGTTGCGCGACTGCGGTGCGAAGATCGCGGTGGTGCTGGACCGCTTCCTGCCGGTGGTGCGGCAGGCGCAGCCGCGCACGCAGCTGGAGCGCGTCGTCGTCGCCAGCGTCAAGGAATACTTCCCGCCGCTGCTGTGGCTGCTCTACACGCTGACGCTGGAGCGCAAGATCCAGAAAGCCGAGCTGGGGCCCGGCGACCGCCGGTTCCCCGAGCTGCTGGCCCCCGGCGCGCCCGAACCGGTGGCGGTCACCCCCGAGGCGACCGCGGTGCTGCTGTACACCGGCGGCACCACCGGCGTCTCCAAGGGCGTCGAGCTGTCGCACCGCAACCTGCTGGTCAATGCCGACCAGAACCGGCTGTGGGCGCACCTCGGGATGGGGACCGACGTCACGCTGGCCGCGGTGCCGCTGTTCCACGCCTTCGGCATCACCTGCTGCCTCAACCTGGGCGTGATGACCGCGTCG
>DATJQG010000018.1:0-2461 GCA_035506015.1 Candidatus Edwardsiibacteriota bacterium | reverse complement strand
TATCGCGCTCCGCGGCGCTGTCCGGCCTCGCCGGCGCCACGCTGTCGGCCGGCGCGGCCTGGGTCCGGCCGGCGGACGCCAGCAGCGCCAGAAACAACAACAGCGGCCAGGCTTGCGCAGTCCGCCGCTTGATGTCTTGGGGACGAGGGGCCATCTATCTGATCGATGCGGTCATCGCGGGATGGGGCGCTCCACGGTCAGGGTTGGGGGGCCTGGGCCGCCGCGGCCCGGCGGTCCTTCAGCACCGTGATCACCAGCAGCAGCGTCACGCCGACCAGCACCGCGCTGTCGGCCACGTTGAAGATGTACCACCGCTCCAGGTGGTAGCCGGGGAAGTGCAGCAGCAGGAACTTGAACGCCGGGACATGGATGTCGGGGATGTCGCAGTCGATGAAATCGATCACCGTGCCGTAATGGAACCGGTCCAGCAGGTTGCCCGCGGCCCCGGCCAGGATCAGCCCCATCGCGGCCGAGCTGAGCGCGCCCGGGTTCTTCCAGTGGTAGTAGAAATAGATGATGGCCGCGATCGCCAGCAGCGACAGCGGCAGCATCAGGTAGCGGCTCCAGGGGCCGAACGACATCCCCATCAGCCCGTTGGGATTGACGATGTAGGTCAGCCGCACCAGGTCGCCCAGCAGCGGCCGGCTCTCGCCCAGCGCCAGCGACGACTGCACCAGCAGCTTGGTGGCCTGGTCCAGCGCGAAGACGCCCAGCGCCACGGCCGCCAGCATGATCCGGTTCTTCATTCCCGCGATCGCCACGCGCGCCCTAGCTGGACTGCGTCCGTTTCTGCTCTTCCTCGTCCAGGCGGCGGCACTTGACGCACTGCTTGGCGTAGGGCACGGCCTCCAGCCGCTCCCGCTCGATGTCCTTGCCGCAGCGCTCGCACAGGCCGAACTTGCCGTCCTTGGCGCGCAGCAGGGCCTGGTCGATCTCGTAGAGCTCGTTGCCCTTGGCCGACGCCAGGAACACGTTCTTCTCCTTCTCCATGGTGTCGCTGCCCTGGTCGGCCGGATGGTAGGAGTACGAGGACAGGTCGCCCGACGATTCCTTGGGGTTGGCCATCAGGCCCTCGTTCTCGATCTGCGACAGCTCGGTGATGAAGCGCTTGCGCTCGTCGAGCAGGATC
Source organism: Candidatus Edwardsiibacteriota bacterium (assembly GCA_035506015.1). GTDB lineage: Bacteria > Edwardsbacteria > AC1 > AC1 > EtOH8 > DATJQG01. Next base: position 1,332 of record DATJQG010000018.1, on the reverse strand, counting down.
TTCTCGAAGTACAGGACGTCCTTCTTGTTCATGTAGCTGCGTCTCCGGTTATTGGTTGACCTGTTGGATGCTGATGGTGATGCTCTTCCCGTTGATCTCCGTCGTTTCCTGGTGCCCGCCCTGCGGGATGCCCGGTTCCAGCGATGTCGCCAGGGTCTCGTCCATGACCGTTCTGCGGAGCTGGGGATCGCCGATGGCCTGCGCCAGCGCGCCGTCCGCCCGGTAGGTGACGGCGATGCGGTCCGACACCGCGAAGCCGGACTGCTTGCGCAGGTTCTGGACCTTGTGCACCAGCTCGCGGGCGTCGCCCTCGGCGGACAGCTCGGGCGTCAGCCGGGTGTCCAGCGCCACGATGTCCCCGCCCTCCTTCTTGCCGCTGAAGCCCGGCCTCGATTCTGTCGTGACCTCCACGTCCTCCGCCGCCACCTCCATCGGGCCGGACGGCACCGTGACCGTTGTTTTCCCGTCACGCACCAGGTGCTGGACCTGCTCGCTGGGCAGCGCGGCGATGGCGTCCTTGACCGCGCCGGCATTTTTCTGGAACTTCGGCCCGAGCTGGGAGACCAGGCCCTTCGCCTTGTAGACGATGATGGCGCCGGGGTCAGCCAGCGGCTCGACCGCCTTGACGTTGACCTCGTCGCGGATCACGTCCTGGTAGCGCGCGATGATCTCCCAGTCCTGCGGCTGCTCGCCTTTGTACAGCAGCTGCGCCAGCGGCTGCCGCACCTTGAGCTTGGCGTCCTTGCGCGCGGCGTGCCCCAGCGACACGACCTTTCGCACCAAGGCCATCTCGGTCGACAGCTGCGCGTCGATGAACCGCTGGTCGGCCTCGGGATAGGCGCAGAGGTGCACGCTCTGCGGGGCCGCGGGGTCGGCCGAGCGCACCAGGTTCTGGTACATCTCCTCGGTCCAGAACGGCATCACCGGCGCCATCAGGCGCAGCAGCGTCTCCAGGCAGTCGTGCAGCGTCAGGTAGGCCGCCTGCTTGTCGGCGTCGGACTCCGACTTCCAGAACCGCCGCCGCGAGCGCCGCACGTACCACGTCGACAGGTCCTCGATGAAGGTCTCGATCCGCTTGACGGCCGCCGCCGCGTCGTAGTCGTCCAGCTTGGCGCGGCAGTGCCGCACCAGCAGGTTGAGCTCGGACAGGATCCACTTGTCGAGCAGGGACAGCTGGCCGTCCGCGGCCGCTCGGCCGGTGGCGGCGAAGCCGTCGAGCTCGGCGTAGGTGATGTAGAACGAGTAGACGTTGTGCAGGGTCAGCAGCTTGCGCTTGAACTCGGCCGCCACGTGGTAGCCGAAATTGCGGGTCTGCACCGGGTTCTGGGTGCA
>DATJQG010000017.1:0-2557 GCA_035506015.1 Candidatus Edwardsiibacteriota bacterium | reverse complement strand
GATCCACTCGCGGTCGCAGCCCCGGGCGGCGTCGCGGGCGAACGCGGTGTAGACGTAGCGGTCGGCCAGCACGATGTGCCCGGCCGAGAGCAGCGGCAGGATCTCGCGCTCGTAGCGGTCGGCGAAGTCGGTGCAGTGGATCAGGGCGAAGGTGGTGGGCGTCAGCAGCTGGCGCTTCTTGCCCTTCTTGGTGGCCTGCTTGACCAGCAGCGAGGAGTTCCACTCGGTGAAGAACACCTTGTAGCCCTCCAGCTCCAGCCAGCGCTTGACCAGGTAGATCTGGGTCGATTTGCCCGAGCCGTCCAGCCCCTCGACCGCGATCAGCCTGCCCGGCAACGCGGATTGAGGAATCATCATCATCGATAAAAATCCCGTGTTACGTTTGCTAGTCGCTCAGCGCGATGCCGGTGCCGAAAACGTCCTCGAACAGGTCGCTCTTCTTGGCGATGGCCCACTTCACCAGCAACAGGTCACCCTCGCCCCGCAGCGTCAGCTTGAGCTTGGGGCGGCGGCTGTCGATGTCGACATCGCTGATGATGGCGGCGTGCTCGGTGTCGAAGGCGTCGGCCAGGCGCAGGATGGCGGCCAGCTTGGTGGCCACCACCCGGTCGCGGGCCTCCAGCCGCTGGAAATTCTCGTGTCGGATCGAGGGGAAGGCCTTGCGGTGGTAGCGGGCGACATTGGCGACCAGCTCCCGGTCCTGCGGTGTCAGCCCGATGATCGGGCTGGCCATGATCAGGTAGTAGCTGTGCTTGTGGTGGCCGTTGATGTTGACGAACTGGCCGACGTCGTGCAGCAGGGCGGCGACCTCCAGCAGCAGGCGGTGGTGGCCGTCGAGGCCGTGCAGCTCGCGGGTGGCGTCATAGAGCTGCAGCGCGAAGCGGCTGACCACCGTCGCGTGCTGCTCGTCGAAGGCGAACTTGCGCCCCAGCTGGAGGGCCGCGCTGACCGCCTGCTCGCGGTGCCGGACGGGAGCGTCCTGGTACAGCTCGGCGACCATGTCGTGCAGCAACCCTTCCCGCAGGCCGACGCGGGGAATGGCGATCTTGCCGGTGCCGGCCCGCAGCAGCACGGCGCGCAGCACGATGGCCGCGGGCACGATCACATCGGCGCGGTCGGGCCGCAGCCCCAGCTGCTTGACCCGGGCCGGGTACTCGAGGGCGGCGAGCTTTTTCAGCAGCAGGTCGAGGTCGTCGGCGGAAAGCTGGTCGTTGCCGCGCTTGTCCAGCAGCTGCTGGCGAAGGTCGCCCAGGGCCTCGATGTTCCCGCCCACACCGGCCATCAGGTCGATCCGGCCATGGCCCAGCATTCGTTTCAGCCGCTGATCGATGGTATTGGCGTACTCCCGCACCAGCCGCTGGAACCGCTGCTCGCCGGCCTTCTGCTGCTCAAGCTTCTGCAGCAGCCGCACCGCGCCCATCATGAAGCACTCGCTGCCGGCGATCCGCCCGTTTTCGGCCACCGTCACCTCGACGCTGCCGCCGCCGATGTCAATGATCAGCGCCCGCACGCCGCGCAGATCGAGCGCCTGCGACACCGCCAGGTGCACCAGCCGCGCCTCCTCCTCGGGGCCGATCACCGCCAACTCGATGCCGGTGCGCTGCTGCACCGCGTCGATCACCATCTCCTTGTTGCGGGCCTCGCGCAGGGCGCTGGTGCCGACGGCCCGGGTCATCGATGCGCCGTGCTGCTGGCCGATCTGGCGGAAGCGCTGGAACGCGGCGACCAGCTGCTCGACGGTCGGTTCCGGGATCGCGCCGGCATTGAACACGTCCTGGCCCAGCCGCAGGGCCTCGCGTGCGGTCGCGATCACCGTCAGCCGCCGCTGCTGGTCGACCGTGCCGACGGCCAGCCGCAGGGCGTTGGAGCCGACATCGATAGCGGCCAGCGCCGGCACGGTCAGGGTGCCTTGTCGCCGCAGGCGCCGTCCGGCGAGTCGGCGTGGTGCTTGATCACTTTGGCCTCGGCGATGTAGATGGTCTCCTCGCAGATGTTGGTCGAGAGGTCGGCGATCCGTTCCAGATTGCGGGAGACCAGGATCAGGTCCATGGCGCGGGTGATGGTGTCGGGCTTTTCCATCATGTAGGTCAGCAGCTCCCGGAAGATCTGGTCCTTGAGGTCGTCGACCTGGTCGTCGCGGGCGCAGACGGCACGGGCCTTGTCGGGATAGCTGTTGACGAAGCTGTCGAGGCTGTCCTTGAGCATGCCCGTGGCCAGCGCCGCCATCCGCGGGATATCGATCAGCGGCTTGATGGGCGGCTCCGACGACAGGCGGATGGCGCTCTCGGCGATGTTGACGCCGTGGTCGCCGATCCGCTCCAGGTCGTTGTTGATCTTGATCGCTCCCACCAGGAACCGCAGGTCGCCGGCGGTCGGCTGGTGCAGGGCGATCAGGGCGATGGCCTGCTCCTCGATCTCGACCTCCATGCCGTCGATTTCCTTGTCCAGCCGGAAGATATCCTCGGCCAGTTTCGGGTCGCGCTGCTTCAGCGATTCGATGGCCTGGTTGATCAGGGCCTCGGTGCGGGCCGCCATCAGCAGCAGTTTTTCCTTGAGC
>DATJQG010000016.1:0-4626 GCA_035506015.1 Candidatus Edwardsiibacteriota bacterium | reverse complement strand
CCACGTTCGTCGGGGAGCTCTGCGGCAGGTCCATCCGCTGGCAGGGGAAAGAGGTGCGGGTCACGGCCATCCTCGATGTCACCGACCGCAGGCGGACGGAGCAGGCGCTGCAGGAGAGCGAGCAGAAGTTCCGCAGCCTGGCCGAGGCCAGTTCGGCCGCGATCATCGTCTACCGGGAGAAGTTCCTCTACGGCAATCCCGCCGCGCTGGCGCTGACGGACTACACGGCCGACGAGCTGCTGAAGATGCATTTCTGGGAGCTGGCCCGCCCCGACTACCGCGACACCGTGCGCGAGCGGGGCACGGCGCGGCTGCGCGGCGAGCCGGCCCCCAGCCATTACGCGTTCCCCATCGTCTGCAAGGACGGCACGGAGCGCTGGCTGGACTTCAGCGTGGCGGTCACGCGCTACCAGGGCCTGCCGTCGGCCATCTGCACGGCGATCGACATCACCGAGCAGCGTAAGGCCGAGCAGGCCCTGCGCGAGAGCGAGGAGCATTACCGGCTGCTGTTCGGCAGCATCAACGATTCGGTCTGGATCGTCGAAGTCGGCCCCCGCGGGCCGGAGCGGTTCCTGGAGGTCAACGACCGGGTCTGCCAGCGGCTGGGGTACACCCGCGAGGAGCTGCTGACGATGACGGTCGCCGACATCGACGCGCCGGAGCAGGTGCCGCTGATCCCGGAGATCTCCAAACGGCTGGAGGCCGATGGCCATGCGATGTTCGAGGCCGACCACATCACCAAGGACGGTCGCCGCCTGACGATGGAGCTCAACGTTCGCGCCATCAAGTACCATGGCAAGGACGCCCACTTGGCCGTGATGCGTGAGGTCACCGAGCGCAAGCAGGCGGAACGGGCGCTGCGGGAGAGCGAGGAGCGCTACCGCTCGGTGTTCGAGACGGCGGCCGAGGGCATCTACCGCTCCACGCCCGACGGCCGGGTGCTGCTGGCCAACCCGGCGCTGGTGCGGATGCTGGGCTACGCCAGCCTCGAGGACCTGCTGCGGCGCAACATCGCCAGCGAGGGCTATTTCGACCCGGCGGTGCGGGAGGACTTCAAGCGCCGGATGGAGCGGGACGGCCAGGTGCGCCAGTTCGTCAATACCTGGCGCCGGGCCGATGGCAGCCAGCTGGTGGTGAGCGAGAACGCCCACGCCGTGCGGGACGGGGCCGGGACGGTCGCCTACTACGAGGGCACGGTCGAGGACATCACCGAGCGCACGGAAGTGGAGCGGGCGCTGCGGGACAGCGAGCAGCGCTACAAGGCCCTGGCCGAGACCTCGCCGGACATGATCTTCACGGTCGACCACGGCGGCTTGGTGCGCTACATCAACCGCACGGCGGCCCGCTACCTGGGCCGCGAGCTGGAGGAGGTGGCCGGCCGGCCGGTGCAGGAACTGTTCCCCGAGGAGGTCGCCGCGCGCCAGTGGCGCAACCTGCAGTCGGTGCTGGCCACCGGCCAGCCGCGGTACCTCCAGGACCAGACGATGTTCCAGGGCCAGCCCTTCTGGCTGGACACCTGGCTGGTGCCGCTCAAGAACGAGCGCGGCGGCATCGACGCCGTGATGGGCATCTCGCGCGACATCACCGAGCGCAAGCGGGCCGAACAGGCCCTGCAGCAGAGCGAGCAGCGGTTCCGCGAGCTGGCCGACTCGCTGCCCGAGACCGTGTTCGAGTTCGACCGCAACCGGCGCTTCACCTACATCAACCGCACCGGCTTCGAGAAATACGGCTACGGGCCGGCCGATCTCGAGGCCGGGCTGTCGGTCGAGCAGACCATCGCCCCCGAGGAGCGGGCCGACGCCGTGGCCCGGATCCTGGCCCGGCTGCAGGGCGGCCAGCCGGTGCGCACCGAGTTCACGGCCGTGCGCAAGAACGGCGAACGGTTCCCCGTGCAGATCTACGCCCAGCCGCTGCTGACGGGCGGCGCCATCGCCGGGCTGCGCGGCATCGTGATCGACCTGTCGCAGCTGCGCCAGGCCGAGCTGCAGCACCGCGCCACGCTGGACGCCATGGCCGACATGATCCACGTGGTGGACCGCGACCTGCGGCTGCAGTTCTTCAACGAGGCCTTCCGCGCCATGAACGCCCGGCTGGGCCTGCCCACCGACGTGATCGGCAAGCCGCTGACCGAGGTCTTCCCCTTCCTGGACCCGGCGGTGATCGAGCAGTACTGCCGGGCCTTCGCCACCGGCGGGGCGCAGGTCACCGAGGAGCGCACCGAGATCGCGGGGCGGGTGTTCCACACCGAGACCCGCAAGATCCCGGTGATCGAGAACGGCGCGGTGGCGCGCGTGGTGACCGCCATCCGCGACATCACCGAGCGCAAGGCCAACGAGGAGCGGATCAACTTCCTGACCTTCCATGACCGCCTGACCGGGCTGCACAACCGCGCCTACTACGAGGAGGTGGTCGCGCGCTACGACCGCCCGGAGCACTACCCGCTGTCGCTGATCATGGGCGACGCCAACGGGCTGAAGCTGGTCAACGACGCCTTCGGCCACGAGGCCGGCGACCAGTTCCTGCGGCGGATCGCCGACATCGTCCGTTCCTGCGCCCGTCCCGGCGACCTGATCTTCCGCTGGGGCGGCGACGAGTTCGTGGTGCTGATGCCGCGCGCCGACAACGCCGTGGCCCGCGCCGCCTGCGAGACCATCCATGCGGCCTGCGCCGCGGCGGCCGAGGACCCGATCCGGCCCAGCATCGCGCTGGGCACCGGCACCAAGGACGACGGCGGGCAGAGCATCAATGCCGTGATGATGGAGGCCGAGGACCGGATGTACCGCCACAAGCTGGTGGAGAGCAAGAGCCTGCGCAGCTCGATCATCTCGTCGCTGGGCCGGACGCTGTGGGAGGCCGACTACGAGACCGAGGAGCACGCCCTGCGGCTGCAGCAGCTGGCGATGGAGTTCGGCAAGTCGCTGAAGCTGACCGACAGCGAGATGAACGACCTGCTGATGCTGGCGGCGCTCCACGACATCGGCAAGATCGCCATCGCCGACGGCATCCTGCTCAAGCCCTCGGGCCTGACCGAGGAGGAGTGGGAGATCGTGCGCAAGCACCCCGAGATCGGGTTCCGCATCGCCCAGGCCTCGCCCGAGCTGTCGCCGATCGCCGACGGCATCCTGGCGCACCACGAGCGCTGGGACGGCAACGGCTACCCCCAGGGGCTGAAGGGCGAGCAGATCCCCATCGTGGCGCGGATCCTGGCCGTGATCGACGCCTACGACGTGATGACCCAGAAGCGGCTGTACAAGCAGCCGATCTCCCGCGAGGACGCCATCGCCGAGCTGCAGCACTGCGCCGGCAGCCAGTTCGACCCCACGCTGGTGGACCTGTTCGTCAAGATCATCTCACGCAAGTAGCGGCGCGCCAGCGCCCGCGAGCCACCGCATGAGCCATTCCGCCAACAATTACCGGGCCCTGGCCGACAGCGTCAGCGACATCATCATGATCGTCGGCGGCGATCGCGCGGTCAAGTACGTCAGCCCGTCGGTCGAGCGCTGGCTGGGCTACACGCCGCGGGAATTCACCGGTCTGGACCCGTTCGCGCTGCTGCACCGCGATGACGCCCCGCGCATCGCCGCGCTGTTCGCCCAGGCGGTGGCGGACCCCGAGTACAGCCGGCCGGCGTCGCTGCGGGCCCGCCATAAGGACGGCAGCTGGCGGCTGTTCGAGCTGACCGGCCGCAACCGGCTGGCCGACCCGGCGGTGGCCGGCCTGGTGATCTGCGCCCGCGACGTCACCGAGCAGCGCCAGGCGTCCGAACAGCTGGCGCGGGAGCACGCCCTGCTGCAGGGCATCATGGCGTCGTCGCCCGAGGCCATCGTCGTCACCGAGCTGGACGGGACCTTTGTCGACTGCAACGAGCGGACGCTGCAGTTGATCGGGGCGCCGGCGCGGGACGCGCTGCGGGGAAAGAAATTCGCTGATTTCGTCGAACCCGCCGACGCCAAGCGGCTGCGCCACAACATGGAGAAACTGCTGCGGCAGCGGATGACCAGCAACCACCAGTACGCCGTCCGGACCGGCGACGGCCGGACGCTGGCCATCGAGGTGTCGTCGGGCATCATCGGCGACGGCGCCGGCGAGCCGCGGCGCATCGTTGCCATCGCCCGGGACATCACCGCCCGCCAGCGCGAGGAACAGCGGCGGCTGGCGCTGGAGAAGGCGGTGCAGACGATGCAGCTGGGCCTGACCATCTCCGACCCCGGCGGCACCATCCTCTACACCAACGCCGCCGAGGCCGCGCTGCACGGCTACACCACGGACGAGCTGGTGGGCCAGAGCGTGCGGATCTTCGCGCCCGACTGGCTGTGGCACAAGCTGTCGATGGACCAGGAGAAACGGATGAAGCGCTACGGCCGGGAGAGCGTCAACGTCCGCAAGGACGGCACGGAGTTCCCGGTGCAGATCCTGTCCGACGTGGTCAAGAACGAGCGGGGCGAGCCGGTGGCCATCGTCACCACCAGCGAGGACATCTCCAACCGCAAGCGCATGGACAACCTGCTGAAGAAGCGGGAGGAATATTTCAAGACCCTGATCGAGAACGCCCAGGACATCATCACCATCGCCAACGGCAGCGGCGTGATCAAGTTCATCAGCCCGGCGGTCACCCGGATCCTGGGC
>DATJQG010000015.1:0-2199 GCA_035506015.1 Candidatus Edwardsiibacteriota bacterium | reverse complement strand
ACCGGGCCGGGTTATCCGGTGGCCGATCCCGCCAAGGTGGCCGAGGAACCGTGGGCCGTGCGCCAGGGCGCCGATCTCAAATACATCCCGCTCCAGGCGCAGGCCGGGGACTACGCCATCTTTCTGCGCGACGCCGCGGTGGAGATCGAATACGAGGGGAAGAAATACCTGATCGTGCCCCACTCGGCGATACTGGCGGTGGTCAGGACCGACATCGGTCCCTGAACCAGTGACGCCAGCAAGAAAAATCCCAGGCATTGCTGCCTGGGCTTTTTTGTTTAACCGGAAAACTATTCGACGTAGACCTCGACCTTTTCTCCGGACTCGTCGTCCTCGACGTCGACCAGCTTGTACTGGCCGTTGACCGCGAACTGGTCGAACAACCGCTCGATGTCCTCGAAGCTCTCGGCGTCGAGCTTGATGCCTTTTTCCGCCATCTGTTTCTTGGCCTCGTCGGGCATCATCACGCTGAACTTGCCGCCCAGCCGCCCGGCGATCTTGAGCAGGGTCAGCGGCACGGTCACCCGCACCTTGGCCTTGTCCGAGCCCTTGTCGTAGACCCGGACCTTGAGCCAGTGAGCCCGGCCGTTGGCCTCCCCGCCCGACGGCGTGTCCATTGCCGCCAGCAGTTTGGCGCCCTCCTCGGCGGTGATCTTCTTCTCCTCGATCATCTTGAGGATCCTCATTTTCTCGTCGGACATGTCAATGCTCCTCTATTGAAATGCAAGTTATCGCTGTTGAGCGGTGACCCGGGTACCGAAAACATCCATCTGACATTCATGGGCCCCTGGTCTCCTTATCGATCGATGGCCGTTCCCGCGGCCTGCGGTTGCGCCGCCGGGTCGAAGTTGATGAACCGCTTGAAAGGCCGTGAAAAGAACAATGGCAGGGTCAGCGCCAGCGGCGCGGCGAAGCTCAGCGCGATCAGCAGCCGCAGGCCGAGGAACTCGGCCAGCATGCCGGCCGCGGCCATGGCCAGCGGCATCAGCGAGCCGGTGACCGCGCCCATCAGCGCGAACACCTTGCCGCGCATCTCCTGGGGCGTAGTGATCTGCATCACCGAGCCGATCAGGATGTTGACCACCGCGTTGCAGACCGTGCCAACCAGGCCCAGCGCCAGCATCGGGTAGAACCCGACCAGCGGGAACGCGCTCCAGGCCAGGCAGGTCAGCGCCAGCCCGGCGCAGGTGGTCAGGAAGCGCTGGCGCGGCGGGACGTCCACCGCGGAGGTCAGCGCCATCCCCAGCAGCTCGCCGACCGCCACCGCCGCCATGGCGATGCCGTAGCGCGCCGGGCCCAGGCCGGCCGTGCGCTGGAACAGCGGCAGCACCAGCGTGATGCCCATCACCCCGAAGAAGTTCATGCCGGCCGCCAGCAGGATCAGGTCGCGCAGCCCGGCGATCCGCCAGATGTAGGAAAGGCCATCCCGCAGGTCATGCCAGAAGCCGGCGGGCGCGCCCTGCCGGGCGATGGCGGGGACCCGGATCAATACCGTCGTTGCCGCGGCGTAGAGGAACGACAGGCCGTTGAACAGGAACAGCAGCGGCGCGCCCAGCAGGGCGTAGATCAGGCCGCTGCCGGCATTGCCCAGGATGCCGGTGCCGGTGCCGATCAGCCCGAACGCCGAGTTGGCCTTGACGATCCGGTCGGGGGGCACGATGTCGGGCAGGGCCGAGCCCACGGCCGGGCCGAAGAACGCGCCGCAGGCGCCCAGCACCACGCCCGCGGCGAACACCATCCACAGCCGGACCGCTCCGGCCAGCGCCGCCACGCCCACCAGCGCGATCGCCGCGCCGCGCAGGGCGTCCGACCACACCAGGATCCAGCGGCGGTCGCCGCGGTCGACGACCACGCCGGCCAGCGGCGACAGCACGATGCGCGGCAGGGAGGTGGCGGCCATCAGCGTCCCCATGATGGCGGTGGACCCGGTGGCCGCCAGCACCCAGAACCCCAGGGCGATCTCGTAGGCCACGTCGCCCAGGGACGAGACCAGCTGGCCCTGCCACAGCAGCAGGAAGTCGCGGTTCCACAGCCGCGGCGGCTGCGCCGCGGCGCGGCCCAGGGCGATGGCGGTTTCCCGGGCCATCGGGTCCTAGCCGTTCCTCAGCTTGGCCGCGGCCTCGTCGGCCGTCATTTTCCCGTCCTCCACCGCCTTGAGGATCTCCCCGCGCGAGGACGTGTCCCGGCCCCCGCTGCAGC
>DATJQG010000014.1:0-6740 GCA_035506015.1 Candidatus Edwardsiibacteriota bacterium | reverse complement strand
ATCAGCTTTCGACACCTGTCGTTCAAGTACAACAAGAGTATTATCCATATGGGTAACTAGTTTTCCAGGTGGCATTGATTGCTGAGTCGGTAACAATACAGAAACAGAATCGGCATTTTCAGGGGTGGGTGATGAGAGGTATTTATCCCATGCCCTACGCACGCCTTTCCAATCTACGTTCTTCTGGGCATGTACTGACGCGACTGTTAGCGTTATCATCAATGTAATAAAAGCAGTACGTCTCATGTGTGATGGAGTTTTAAATAGGACTAATATGGTCATATTTTACGTGAGGATGGCGCCGGCATAGGTCAGACCGACCCCGCCTGGATGCCCTGCTCCTTGAGCTTCTTCAGCAGGGCCGGCAGGATGGCGCCGGCCGCGGCCGCCAGGTCGGGGTCCTTGTCGCGGGCCGCGCCCATCAGGAACGACGCCGCCTTCTTGCTGCCGATCTCGCCGCAGGCCGCGATGACGGCCTTCTTGATCTCCGGCGCCTCGCCCCGCCCCAGCATGTCGCGCTTGCTGTAGACCGCGGCCATGGCGTCGACCGCCGTGTCGGTCGGGCACTTGGCCAGGCACTCGATGGCCAGCTTGCGGACGTCGGGCTCCTTGTCGGCCAGCCCCTTGAGGTACAGCACCTCGGCCTTGGCGCCGGCCAGCTTGAACACGGTCTTCATGATCTCCGACCGCACCCGCGCGTCCTTGTCGTCGTACTGCACCTTGAGCGGCTCCACCGACTTGATCGAGCCCAGCTGGGCCAGCAGCAGCGCCATATTGCGCTTGACGAACCAGCGGTCGTCGGGCAGCATCTTGATCGCCAGGTCCTCGACCTCGGGGCCGATCTTGGACAGCACGTACATCGTCTTCATCCGCATCGTGCGGTCCTCGCTCTCGCGCACCGTGTCGATCAGCCACGGCGCCGCCTTCATGCCGTTGGCGGCCAGCAGGCCGGCGATCTTCTCGAACACCGCGTCCTTGGTGAAGCCCTTGATCAGCGCCCTGGTGGCGGCCTCGTCGCCCATCCGGGCCAGCACCTCGATCAGCACCGGGCCCACCGGCTTGTCGACCAGGTAGGGGAACAGGTCGCCGATGCTCTTGGAGATGGTGCCGGCGATGGCCTTCTTGTCCTTGGCGATCATCAGGTCGTAGGTCTGGTTCAGCCCCAGGATCAGCCCGGGCTGCAGCTCGGGCGAGGTCTCGGCCATCAGCCGCTCGGTGAACTTGACGATCAGCAGCTCGATGACGTCGAACCGCCCGGCTTGCGCCAGGTCGCCGATCAGGGCCGTGTTGTTCTGGATGGCCAGCCGGCGCACCGCGGCGTCGGGATCGGCCAGCTTCTTCCAGTACTCGTTCCAGACCTCGGGCGTGGCGCCGCCGCGGTTGAGCGCCCGCCGCAGCTGGTTGAGGAATTGCGGCGACACGGACTGGGCCGGGGGCTGGGTGCGCAGCGCCTGCAGCAGCTGGGCCGCCTTCTGCTCGCCGCTGGCCTCCTCGCCCATGATGTAGCGCTGGTCGTCCTCGCCGAACCCGTACTGCGCCAGCTTCTGCTTGAACGTGGGTTTCAGCGTGTCCTTGCGGGCGAAGTCGATCGGCAGGCCCTCCCAGAACTTCTTGACCTCGTCGGCCCAGTCGCCGGCGAAACCCTGTTTCTTGAGCTTGACCAGCCGGCCGTTGAGCATGCTGAAGATCTCGGCGTCCGGCAGCCGCCCCAGGATGTTCTTGATGATCTCGCCCCACTCGCGGTCCATCGCCTTGTTGCTGAGGAACTCGCGCTGGACGTTGGCGCCCAGACTGCCGATCACGCCGGTCATGCCGGCGATGTAGTCGGCGCTGCCCAGCCCCATGCTGCCCGCCATCATCCCCGCCACGTTGTCCAGCTGGGAGAGCGCGGCCTCGTCGCCGCCCTGGGCCGCGGCGTCCAGGATCAGCTTGGCCACCTGGGCCGGGTTGGAGCGGATCATGGCCATCAGCTGGGCCGGCATCTTGGAGAGCGTGTCCAGGTCCTGGGCGGTGACGCCCTCGGGCAGCGCCATGTTCTCGTCGCCGCCGTAGGAGATGCCCTTGATCAGGATGTTGGTCACCCGGCGCGACGCCAGGATCCGCGACAGCCCGCCCTGGGCCTTGACCTGCTCGGGCTCCAGCGCCATCGCCTCGAAGAAGTACTGCAGCTGGTCGCGGTCCAGCCCCTGGGTGAAGGTCAGCTGGCCGATGCTGCGCTTGCCCAGCTCGCCGATGAAGTTGGCGATGGCCTCCTTGCGCGAGTCCGGCACCGGCTTGCCGTTGACCTGGAGGATGTTGCCGGCCAGGGTGAAGCTGAACGACGGTTCGGACGCCATGCCCTCCTTGACGGCGGCCAGGCTGCTCTCGATCAGCTTCTGCGAGGTGGCGTGCTTGACGTCGTACATCCGCAGGTTGCGCATCGCGCCGGTGATCTGCCCGATGATGCGCGACAGCAGCAATGGCGAAATGGTGGCCATATGTCGACTCCGTTATTTTCTATCAGGGATCCATGAAGGACAGGAACGGCACTGCCATCGGTTCAAGGGAGGGCGATGGTTGCTGGCCATCGTCCGGGGCCCACCGGTTCCCTTGCGAAGCATACGCTAATGCCGGAAGTGCCGGGTGCCGGTCAGCACCATGGCGATGCCCGCCCGCTCGGCCGCGGCCGCCACCTCGGCGTCCTTGACCGAGCCGCCCGGCTGGATGACGGCCGCGATGCCGGCCCGCGAAGCCTCCTCGATGTTGTCGGCGAAGGGGAAGTAGCCGTCCGAGGCCAGCACCGCGCCGCGGGCCCGCTCGCCCGCCTGCGCCGCGGCCAGCCGCACCGAGGCCACCCGGTTGGGCTGCCCGGCCCCCATGCCGATCAGCTGCGAATCCTTGGCGATCACGATGGCGTTGGACTTGACGTGCTTGACCACGGCGAACGCGAACTTCAGGTCGGCCAGCTGCTGGGCTGTGGGCCGCTGCGGGGTGGCGTACTGCAGCTTCTCCCAATCGGCCAGAACGTCATCACCTGATTGGACCAACAGGCCCCCGATCGCCGACCGCACTTTCAGTCTATCGTCTTGTAGTCTTGGTATCCTGACCAGCCGCACGTTCTGGCCCCAGCCCTTGCGGTTGGCGAACACCTCCTTGACGCCGGTCTCGAAGTCGGGCGCCGCGATCACCTCGTAGAACCCGCCCGGCGCCGCGATCTCCTCGGCCGTTTTTTTGTCGAGCGGCCGGTTAAGCGCGATGATCCCGCCGAACCGCGAGATGGGCGCTGGCGGCAACTCGCCGTCGCGCGCCAGCAGATAGGCCGCGTGCAGGTCTACGGCGCAGCCGCAGCCGCAGGGGTTGGTGTGCTTGATGATGGCGCAGCAGGGTTGTTCGAACTCCGACACCAGGTCCCAGGCCGCGGACAGGTCCAGGATATTGTTGTAGGAGATCTCCTTGCCGTGGATCTGCTCGAAGGGCGCTTCGCGCCCGCGCTCGACAAAGAAGCCGGCCGGCTGGTGCGGGTTCTCGCCATAGCGCAGCGGGATCGACTTGTTCAGCGACAGAGTGAGCTTGTCCGGGATTTCGCTCTGCGTCGCGGAAGAGCCCGCGAAGTGGGCCGCGATCGCCGCGTCGTAGCGCGCCGTGAGCTCGAACGCCTGGCGCAACAGGCCGCGCCGGGTCGCCGCGCTGACGGCGCCGTCGCGCTTGAGTTCCTCGAGCACCAAGGCGTATTGGTCCGGGCTGGTAAGCACCGCGACAGATGCGAAGTTCTTGGCCGCGGCCCGGATCAAAGACGGCCCGCCGATGTCGATCTGCTCGATGGCCTCTTCCTCGGTGACGCCCGGCTTGGCGACCGTCGCCTCGAAGGGGTACAGGTTGACGCAGACCACGTCCACCGGCAGGATGCCATGCTCCGCGATCTTTGCCATGTGCTCCGGCTTGTCGCGCCGCGCCAGGATCCCGGCGTGGACCTTGGGATGCAGCGTCTTGACCCGGCCGTCCAGCATTTCCGGGAAGCCCGTCACGTCCGCGACATCGGCCACGGCAAGACCGGCCTGGCGCAGGTGCTTGGCCGTGCCGCCGCTGGACACGATCTCGAAGCCGCAGGCGGCCAGGCCTTGTGCGAACTCGACGATCCCGGTCTTGTCGTGGACGCTGATGATGGCGCGCTTTGAGCTCATCGGTGGATTATCGTTGCTTGAGTTTCTGCGCCAGCAGCGCGGTGCGTTTGCCCAGCTCGCGGCCCAGCTTCAGCGCTTCCGCATTCGGCTTGCCGACGCAGGCCGGGCCGAAATGCTTCTCGCCGGAGCGGCCCTGCACCACCATGCCGTGCACCAGCATCGCGGTCAGGATCGACAGCAGCGTGGTCTCGGCGCCGGTGGCCGTGCTGCCGGCCGTGGTGAAGGCCGCGCCCGCCTTGCCTTCCAGCCTGCCGTGGATCTTGACCGAGGCGTCGAACAGCCGCTTCAGCCGCGCGGTCATCAGGCCGTAGTAGGCGGGCGAGCCGACGATGATGCCGTCCGCTGCCAGCAGGTCGTTCAATTCGACTTTATCGGCCTTCTTGAGTTCGACCCTCGTTCCCTTGACCCGCGCCGCGCCCTGCGCCACTGCCTTGGCCAGCTGCTCCGTGTTGCCGGTGTAGGAGTCGTAGACGACGAGGATGCTATATTTTTTCATGTCTGGTCCTGTTTGCTATGCCATAATTGCGGTTCGAATGACCCCACCCTACCCTCCCCGCTGCGGGGAGGGGCAGGGGAGAGGTCGACCACGTGAAGAAGTCCGTCAGTCCTTGGCCTTGCGGATGACGTTGCCCTCGGCCATCACCAGCCGCGGGAAGGCGCCCAGGTTCAGCGGGCTCTTGTCCCACACGGTCAGCGAGGCCAGCTTGCCCTTCTCGATCGTGCCCAGCTGGTCGTCGATCCCCAGGATCCGCGCGTTCTTGTAGGTGATCATGCCGATGGCCTGCTCCTCGGCCATGCCGAAGATCAGGAAGTACTTCAGGCTGTCGCGCAGCATCGGGGTCATGATCACCGGGTGGTCGGTCATCAGCCCGTACAGCGCCTTGGACTTCATCAGCAGCTCGGCGTTCCTGTAGACGTCGTGCTTCAATTCGACCTTGTAGGCCAGCGATCCCAGCGGGCCGTAGACGATCGGGATGTTGTGCTCGGCCAGCTTGTCGAAGATCTCCTGGTGGTGGACGTCGCCCAGGTGGTCGGCCGTGACCTTCAGGCCGTACTTGGTGGCCAGCTCGATCAGGTACAGCGCGTCGTCCTCCTTGTGGACGTGCACCTTGGCGGTCTTCTTGTCGACCAGCAGCTCCAGCAGGGCGCGGTCCTCGGGGTCGAACTCCAGCACGTACTCCTGCTCGATCGACGCCTTCTCGGCGTCGTACAGCGGCTTCTTGACCTTCTTCTCCTTCAGCCGCTGCTCCAGCTCGCGCAGCTTGCGGGCCCGCGCCAGGTCGGCCTTCTGCTTCTTGATCAGCGCCATGTCGAACTTCTTCTCCAGCATCCCGTAGATGCCCATCCGGGTGTTGGGCCGCATCCCCTTCCATTCCTCG
Source organism: Candidatus Edwardsiibacteriota bacterium (assembly GCA_035506015.1). Classification (GTDB taxonomy): domain Bacteria; phylum Edwardsbacteria; class AC1; order AC1; family EtOH8; genus DATJQG01. The sequence continues at coordinate 1,201 of DATJQG010000014.1, read as the reverse complement.
GTGGAGCGCGGGTTGTAGCCCAGCGCCATCTTGAAGCCGTAGTCGCGCACCAGCGCCTGCTGGCGGTGCTTGGCGAAGTTGCGGATCACCATCGCCCGGCCGCCCAGCAGGTTGCCCGAGCCGGGCACGATGCAGGAGTACAGCACCCCGAAGTCCACCGCCTCGGCGAAGGAGTCGTCGTCGAAGTAGATGCTGTCCAGCGGGTCGTTGACCGGCAGGAACTGGTCGCTGACGTCGTTGGCCTCGCCCTCACGGCCCGGCTCGCCGGCGCGGTCCATGCCGATGTGCGAGTGGGCGTCGATGAAGGCCGGGGTCACCACCCCGCTGAAATCGGGCGCCAGCCGCCGCTTGACGATGTCGGTGATGCGGTCGTCCTCGACGATCACGCTGACGTCCTTGAGCTGCTTGCGGCCGTCGAACAGGGTCTCGGCGAAGATCACGGTGCGCTTTGCCATGGTGAATGCCTTTATTGTGTTGATCGATGATTGCCGCTGAGACACGGGGTCAACCGGAAATGTCATCCTGAGACGGGCGCCACGCCCGGCAAACCGAAGGATCTATTCTGGACACCTATCTGCGTATAGGACTCCTGCGGCGTCATTCCCGCGAAAGCGGGAATCCAGGACTGGATGCCCTTTTACAAGGGCATGACACAACGCGAGACGAGTGGCCCGGGAAAGGCCGTCACAGCTTGATCTTGAACTTGATCCTCTTCTCGATCCGCTTGACGCCCGGCGTCCGGGCGAAGGTGATGATGTGCCCGTCGGGATCGGCCACGTACGCTGCCTCGTCGCCCCAGCCGCGCAGCTGCAGGGCACTGACTTGCTTGGCGCCCGCATGGACCGCGCGGTCGCAGCATGCTTGCGGATCGTCCACGTTGAGGTAGAGCTCGCAGCGCGGCACGCCGTTGGCGCTGGCCGGATCGGGCACGGCATTGCCGAGTATGGTCGCGATGCCCTTCTCCGGCATCAGCCCCAGCTTGCAGCCGTCGGACAATTCGAACTCGGTCATGCCCGGAACATCGAGCATGGGATCGAGCGCCAGCGCTTTTTTATAGAACTCTTTTGACCGCGTCTGGTCCGCGACGTAGAGTACAAATATAGAATTCATCACAACGTATCAGTTTTCAATGGACCAACCATTTTTATGGTCAATTTATACTTTTCCTCATCAGAGAATGAATAAACACTATAGTTCTTGA
>DATJQG010000013.1:0-5352 GCA_035506015.1 Candidatus Edwardsiibacteriota bacterium | reverse complement strand
ACGGCCAGGCCATCACCCAGACCGTCCCCATCGACGGCCCGATCTACCTGGCGGACGCGCTGGACGGCATGATCGCGGGCAGGACCCTCAAGGTCGGCGACCGGTTCGATTTCTCGACCTTCGATCCCTCGACCCAGTCGGTGCAGCCGTCCCGGGTGACGGTGGCGGCCCGCGAGACCCTGGACGTCGACAGTCTGCTCGTCCCGGCCCTGCGGCTGACGGTGGAGTTCTCCGGCACCGCCAGCACCGCCTGGGTGGACTCGGCCGGGCGGACGCTCAAGGAAGAGGGGCCGATGGGCATCGTGATGCTGGCCGAGCCCAGGGACAAGGCCATCGCCCTGCCCGACCGCCCCGCCGAGATCGACCTGCTGACCAGCCTGTCCGTGCCGGTGGCCGGGCGGGAATTGACCGATCCCCGCGCGGCTTCGGAGCTGCGGGTCAGGCTGTCGGGGATGGACTGGTCCGGCATGGACGTCGGCGGCGGCCGCCAGCTGATCGCCGACTCATCGGCGCACATCGTCGTGGTCACGCGGGAGCAGGAGCCGGTCGCGGCAGCGCCGGCCTTGGCGGCGGCGGACCTGGCCCCGTACCTGGCCGCCACCCCGCTGATCCAGTGCAACGACCTCAAGATCCGTTCGACGGCCAGGACCATCATCATCAATAAACGCACCGACTGGGATCGGGCCGTGGCCATCGCCGATTGGGTCTACCAGAACCTGGCCAAGCAAATGACCGTCAGCCTGCCCTCGGCCGTGGAGGTGCTGCAGTCGCGGCGCGGCGACTGCAACGAGCACGCCACCCTGTTCGCGGCGCTGGCCCGCGCGGCCGGCATCCCGGCCAAGCTCTGCCTGGGCGTAGTCTATCTCGACGGCCGCTTCTATTACCACGCCTGGAACGCCGTGTGGTGCGGCCGCTGGATCGAGATCGACCCCACCTTCGGCCAGCACCCGGCCGATGCCGCGCGGCTGCGCCTGGTGGAGGGCGACCTCACCCGCCAGAACCGCCTGCTGCCGGCCTTCGGCAATTTGAGCATCGAGATATTGGACGCGAAATGACTCCTTCCTTTCATATGGAAACCTTGTACCCATGAATTGATGATGGGTGTTCTTGGTTTTTCGTTTTTTACAGATCGGATTATCGCGTCATTCCCGCGCAGGCGGGAATCCAGTTCAGTAAAAATTCCTGTATTCCTGGGTTCCTTATGAAAAATATTCCCGATGACATCGCGCACGAGCAGCTGACCGCGTCGATCGCGCTGGACGCCGCCACCCGGCGCTTCGGCGAGAAGGTGGCCGTCGACGGGTTATCGTTGGAGATCAAGGCCGGCGAGATCTACGGCCTGCTGGGGCCCAACGGCGCCGGCAAGACCACCACCATCAAGATGCTGGCCGGCCTGCTGCGGCCCAGCGCGGGCACGGCGAGGCTGTGCGGGCTGGACGTCTGGCAGCAGCCGGAGCGGGTCAAGCGCTCGCTGGGCTACATCCCGGACGACCCCTTCATCTACGAGCTGCTGACCGGCCGCGAGTTCCTGTACCTGGTGGCCAACCTCTACGGCGTCGACGCCGCGCGGCTGGACGGCGACGTGGACGAGCTGGTCGGCCGGTTCGACGCCCGCGAGTGGATCGACCGCCGGGCCGAGGGCTATTCCCACGGCATGCGCCAGAAGACCGTGCTGGCCGCCACGCTGCTGCATGCGCCGCAGGTCTATTTGATCGACGAGCCGATGGTGGGGCTGGACCCGGCCAGCATGATCATGGTCAAGCGGATCTTCCAGGACCTGGCCGCCCGGGGCTGCGCCCTGCTGATCTCGACCCACACCCTCAGCCTGGCCGAGTCGATCTGCCACCGCATCGGCATCATCAGCCAGGGCCGGCTGGTGGCCCAGGGCACGCTGGACGAGCTGCGCAGCCTGTCGCGGCAGCAGCATACCGACCTGGAGAACCTGTACCTCGAGTTCACCAAGACCTAGGGTCATTTTGTCTTTCATCAATTTTCTGCCGATGTGCATCGTGTATGGCGCTTGAAGGCAACATATCGGAATTCTCCCTGCCCGAGATCCTGCAGCTGATCGCCAGCCAGCGCAAGACCGGCGTGCTGGCGTTGGAGCACGACGGCGACGAGGCCGCGCTGGACTTCGAGGACGGCGCGATCACCGGCGGCTACTACCGCCACAAGGGCCTGCAGAAGCACCTCTCCGAGTACCTGTTCCAGTCCAACCTGGTCAGCGCCGACCACCTGGCCGCGGCCGACGAGCAGCACGCCAAGGACCAGACCCCGGTCGAGGAGTTCCTGATCGAGCGCGGCCACCTCTCCAAGGAGGACTTCGAGGAGGCCATCCGCTTCAAGATCCAGGAGATCCTGGACGAGGTCTTCACCTGGCTGGACGGCCACTACACCTTCGACGTCAAGACCAAGCTCTACGCCCGCACCAAGTACCCGGTGCTGCTGTCGTGCGACGGCTTCCTGCTGGAGGGCATGCGCCGGCTGGACGAGTGGCTGCGCATCCGCAAGATCGTGCCCGACCTGGCCGTGGTGATCAAGCGCACCGCGGCCCCGGCGGAGAACCTCGGCCCCGAGCAGGAGAAGCTGCTGGAGTTCCTGGGCGGCCGCCACCTGGCCGTGTCCCAGCTGGTCGAGCTCACCGGGCTGGGCAAGTTCGTCACCGCCCAGAGCGCGGCCGAGCTGGTGGAGCTGGGGGTCGTCCGCATCGTCTCCGACGAGCGCCCGGCCGAGCCGCAGCCGGCCGCCGCCCTGCCCGACATCAGCAGCCAGACCACGGCCCTGGCCTTCATGATCAAGCAGTGGGGCCTGCTGGTCCGCTACATCACCCAGTACCCCTTCAACAACCCCGCCATCCTCTCCTGCCTGGAGGAGTTCTTCACCATCTTCAACGGCCTGGCCATCGACGCCGCCGGCCTGACCTTCGAGCACCGCGACTACCAGATGCACATCAACGGCCGGCCGCTGGCCGTGCCCGACGAGCTGCTCAACCAGTTCGGCCTGTACCTCGACCTGTTCCGCATCCGCAAGCTGACGTTGCTGCCCCAGCTCAAGGGCGACGAGCTGATCTCCTTCTCCTTCCTGCTGGCGCTGCCCCCCGACATCGTCGAGGCGGCCGGCGGCGCCGAGCGCGCGGCCAAGGGGATGCGGCTGCAGCACATCCGGGCCGAGATCGCCACGGTCAGCTACGACGCCGCCTTCAAGGGCGAGAAGATCTTCGACATCCCCAGCCGTTTCCTGTCGTTCATCGACGAAATGCCGGGCCTGGCGCCCCAGAAGAACAAGCAGGAGCACGTCCAGGCCAGCCTGCGCAAGGTGCTGCGCATCCCCCAGCCCCGCATCTTCCCGCCCGACCTGCTGGACATCGAGGAGGTGGAGCACCTCTCCAACAAGCTGCTGGGCGTCTATGCCCGCAGCGGCCGCGACAAGTACATCGAGAAGCTGGTGCAGTGCGTGATGAAGCTGCGCCCCACGGTGCGGCTGTCGTACATCAAGCGCAAGGTGATGGACGTGCGCTGGCTGTTCCCGATCGACAACATCGTGGCGCTGTCCCAGGCCCAGTTCGAGAAGCTGGGCTGAGCCGCCCCGCCCGCCATGAACTCGTCCCCGTCCCGCTATCTCACCAAGGCGACGTTGAAGGCGTTCGGCCGCAAGATCTGGGAGCCGCGGCGCGGCCGCGCCCTGCAGGTGGCGGTCGGCGTCTGCGTGCTGTCGCTGTTCCTGCTGGGCGGCTACGCCCTGTTCCACCGGGTGTTCGCCTACCTGGCGGGCCTGGAGTCGATCGGCCGGCCGCTGCTGTTCCGGCTGATGATGTCCTCGTTCCTGACCTTCTTCCTGATGCTGTTCCTCTCCAACCTGATCAGCTCGCTCTCCACGCTGTACCAATCGCCCGAGATCGAGTACCTGCTGTCCACGCCCATCCCCACCGGCGAGCTGTTCCGCTACCGCTTCTACCAGAACCTGTTCTTCTCGACCTGGGCCACGCTGCTGCTGGGGCTGCCGCTGGTGCTGGCGCTGAACCGGGCGCTGCGCGCCGGCCCGCTGCAGCTGCTGGCCTCGCTGCTGCTGCTGGTGCCCTTCGTGCTGATCCCCGCCTTCCTGGCCGTGGTGGCGCTGATGGCCGCGGTCAAGCTGTTCCCGCGGCTGACCCTGCGGCAGCTGCTGGCCGCCATGCTGCTGGCGATGGCCCTGGCCTCGGGCGCGTTCTTCCTGTTCGGCCAGCCGCGCGGCATCTCGATCGGCAGCATCGACTCGATGCCCGAGCTGGAGCGCTACCTGTCGTCGCTGGCCGTGGTCAACTCGCCGCTGCTGCCCAGCACCTGGCTGGCCGAGGCCCTGACCGCCCCGCGCAGCGGCGCCTGGCGGCTGGTGCTGGAGCGCGGCTGGCTGCTGCTGGTCAGCGCGGCCTTCGCCGGGGCGCTGTGCTTCTGGTTCGCGGGAAAGTATTACTTCTCGACCATCACCGCGCGGGTGACGTCGAACGCCGGCGCCGGCTCGAAAAGCGTCTACGGCCGCCGGCCGTTCGACCGGGCCTTCCCGGTGGCGGCCAAGGACGTGCTGCTGTTCCTGCGCGACCCCACCCAGTGGACGCAGGGCCTGATCTTCCTGTCGCTGCTGGTGATCTACCTGGGCAGCCTGCGCACCTATCCCATGATGTTCGCCTTCCCGGTGTGGAAGGTGATCATCAGCTTCATCAACTTCGCCTTCGCCGGGTACATTCTGGCCACGCTGTCGGTGCGCTTCGTGTTCCCGGTGGTCAGTCTGGAGGGCCCGCTGCTGTGGCTGATCAAGTCCTCGCCGCTGACGTTCAAGCGGCTGTTCTACGAAAAAGCGTTCCTGAGTTTGGTCACCGGCCTGGTGCTGACCGAGATCTTGAGCCTGGTGTCGAATATCATGCTGCGCACCACGCCCGGGATGAAGGTCTTGAGCGCGGCCGCGCTGGGCCTGATGTGCCTGGCCATCACCAGTCTGACCTTGTGCCTGGGCGCGATATTGCCCGACTTCAAGGAACGCAACCCCGGCAAGATCGCCTCGGGCCTGGGCGGCCTGCTGGCGGCATTGGCGGGACTGGGATATGTGGGCCTGTCGATCGTGGTGCTGGCCTGGCCGGCCTATTTGTACGCCAACAGCACGGTGCGGCCCAACATCAGCTACGGCGCCGCGCTGGCCGCGTCGTTCACAGTGTTCATGATACTCTCGGCCGTGGCCGTGTTCGTGCCGCTGAAATACGGATTACGGGCGATGAAGAAGCTGGAGGTTTAGATCTCCTCCCTTATTAAATAGCCCAGGCCTTAAGGCCTGGGCTATTTAATAAGGGAGGAGATCTAAACCTCCAGCTTCTTCATCGCCCGT
>DATJQG010000012.1:0-3697 GCA_035506015.1 Candidatus Edwardsiibacteriota bacterium | reverse complement strand
GTCGATCAGGGCACCCGCCGTGTCCATCGCCGCCCGTCGATGCGATGCCGCGGCGTACCGCATCTGCCAGGCGGACAGGCCCGCCATCCCGCGGCCCCCCCGTGGCTCCCGCTGGCGCGCCTGCTCGATGGGCCGCCGGGCCTGAGCGATGGAATCCATCCACAATAATATCCTGCCCTGTTCGAGATAGGCATCGATATCGCCCTGGTTCGTGGCCAGCAGGCTGTCACACAACCGCAGGGCGCTTGCCGGTTGGTTCCATTTCAGCAGGCGGTCGACCCGCTGTTTGTACGGCGAGGTCGCCCATCCGCTGGCCGCTGCGACCAGTAGCCCAAGCCCAAGATAGAATGCGCGTTTGATGTCTGCTGGGACCGGATTCCAGCGCATCGCTACACCGGTTGGTTCTTGTTGATCACCTTGTGCGCCCGCCGCCGGCGCAGGGTCTTGGTGCGGAACTCGTCCGACAGCACGCTGATGTTGCCGTCCACCTCCAGCACCGCCAGGTCGACCTGCGACACCGACATCAGGCCGTGCTCTCGCACCGTCTGCTCCAGCTCGTCGCGGCTCATCTGCACCAGGTCCAGGTTGCGCTGCTTGATGTGCCCGTGGTAGACCAGCATCACCGGCTCGCCCTCCAGCAGCCGGTCGATCCGGCGGCTGCGGAAAATGAGGTACTTCAGCGCGAAGTTGGCCGCGAACAGCGTGACGGCGCCCACCAGCCCGGCGGCCAGCGAGGTGTCGGGGCCGGTCATGGCGTTCTGCACCACGTTGGCGATCAGCAGGATGAACACCAGGTCGATCACCGACAGCTGGGACAGCTCCTTCTTGCCGAACAGCCGCAGCCCCAGCACCAGCGCCAGGTAGATCGCCAGCGAGCGCAGCGCCACGTTCAGCGGCCCGGTTGCGAGGATGCTCATATCATCACTCCGGTGCTTGCGTTATTATTATTGAGCTCGGGACCCAACGGGACCGGCGAAGTCGGCGAAGTTGCGCAGGATGATCTGGGCGCCGGCCCGCCGCTCGGGGATGGTCGCCAGCAGGGCGTCCGGGTCGAGGCCCAGCTTGACGAGGTTCTCCCGCTCGTCGATCACGCTCTGCCGCGACTTGTCGCGCTCGAACTCGGCGTGGAACTGGACGCCGACGATCGGCAGCTCGCGGTGGGCCATGGCCTGGACCCCGCAGTCGCGGGAGCGGGCCAGCAGCTCGAACCCGCCGGGCAGGGTGGTGACCTCGTCGTAGTGCGACGACATCACCAGGAACGGACTGGGCAGGCCCTCGAACACCGGGTGCCGCTTGACGATCTCGACCGGGGCGAAGCCGATCTCGGGCACCGCGGCCCGTCCCACGGCTCCCTTCCCGGCCAGCGCCCGCGCGATCAGCTGGTGGCCGTAGCACACGCCGAACAGCGGCCGGCCGAGCCGGCAGCGCTGGCGGGTGAATTCCTCGGCCGCCGGCAGCCAGGGATAGTCCCTGGTGATCGAGTACGCCGAGCCGGTCAGCACCACGATGCCGCCGGCGCCGGGGTCGGGGTACGGGTCGCGGAAGGCGTTGATGTAGACGCACTCGTGCTCCGGCCCGAAGTCCCGCCGGAAGTCCGGGAAGCACTGCTGGTCGACGCTGAGGTCGATGACATGGATGCGGATGGGTCTGCTCCTTGCCTGTTATCCTATCATGCTTCGAGATGTCATCCTGAGATCGCCCCTCGCCAGACAAGTTGAAGGATCATCCTTCAATTCGCCAGGCCTGGATTCCCGCCTTCGCGGGAATGACGCCAAGTAAAATATTCTCCGTGTCTCTGTGCCTCTGTGGCAAAATCAGACCGCCTTGCCCAGGATGCGGTTGAGCCGCTTGACGAACCCGGCCGGGTCCTTCAGCTCCACGCCCTCGATCAGCATCGCCTGCTCCAGCAGCAGGTGGCTGATGTCCGCGACCAGCTCCTGGTCCCCGGTGGCCGCCAGCCTCTTGACCACGGCGTGGTCGGGGTTGACCTCCAGGATCGGCTTGAAGCCCTCCAGCCCTTTCTGGCCCAGCATCTTCATGATGTGCTGCAGGCCGATGGTGGGGTCGTTCTCGTCGGCCACCACGCAGGAGGGCGAGTCGGAGAGCCGCACGCTGGCCCGTACATCCTTGACGGCGTCGCCCAGCGCGGCCTTGATCTTCTCGACCACGGGCCGGCTTTCCTTTTCCTTTTCCCGTTCTTCTTTCGTCTTCAAATCGTCGGCCGCGTCCGAGCGGTTGAGCGACTTCAGCTCGAAGTCCTTGTACTTGGTGATGGCCGTCACCGCGATCTCGTCGATCTCGTCGTCCATCAATAAAACTTCGATCTCCTTGTCGCGGTACATCTCCAGCAGCGGCGAGTTGCGCAGCGCCTCCTCGCTCTTGCCCGTGATGTAGTAGACCGACTTCTGGTCGGGCTTCATCCGCTGCACGTACTCGAACAGCGAGGTCAGGCCGTCGGCCTTGGTCGACTTGTACAGCACCAGCTCCTGCAGGGCCTCACGGTTGGGGAAGTCCTGGTACAGGCCCTCCTTCAGCGGGACATGGTATTCTTTGTAGAACTGCTCGTACTTTTTCCGGTCCTTGGTCTTCAGGTCCTCGAGCTCCGACAGCACTTTCTTGACCGACGACTGCTTGATCTTCACCAGCACCATGTTGTGCTGCAGCATCTCGCGCGAGACGTTGAGCGGCAGGTCCTCGGAGTCGATCACCCCGCGCAGGAAGCGCAGGTAGGTGGGCATCAGCTCCTTCTCGTCGTCGGTGATGAACACCCGCTTGACGTACAGTTTGACCCCGGCCCGGTAGTCCATCCGGAACATGTCGAACGGCGCCTTCTGCGGCACGTAGAACAGCGTCGAATACTCCAGCTTGCCCTCGGCCTGGGTGTGGATCCACAGCAGCGGGTCGTCGCTGTCGTGCGACAGGGTCTTGTAGAACTCGGCGTAGTCCTCGTCCTTGAGGGTGCGCTTGGGCTGGCGCCACAGCGCCGAGGCCGCGTTGATCTGGGACGTCTTCGCCGTCTTCGTTTCCTTTTTCCCGTCGAGCTGCTCGACCTCCTCGTAATGCAGGTAGATCGGGAACGGCACGTGGTTGGAGTACTTCTTGACCACGTCCTCGATCTGCCAGCGCGCGGCGAATTCCCTGCCCTCGTCGTTGAGGTGCAGGATCACCGTGGTGCCCTGCGTCTCGCGCGCGGCGGCGGAGATCTCGTACTCGCCCTGGCCGTCGCTCTCCCACTTGAAGGCTCCGCTTTCTCCCGCTTTGCGGGAGATCACCTCGATCCTGTCCGCCACCATGAAGGCCGAGTAGAACCCCACGCCGAACTGGCCGATCAGGTTGAGGTCCAGGTCCTTCTTGTCCTTGAGCGACTCCACGAAGCTGCGGGTGCCGGACTTGGCGATGGTGCCCAGGTTGTCCTCCAGGTCGGCCGCGTTCATGCCGATGCCGCAGTCGCGCACGACCAGGGTCTTGTGGTCCTTGGCGTCGAACTCGATGTCGATCCGCGGGTCGAACGGCAGCGCCTTGTATTTCTCGTCGGTCAGGGTCAGGAACTTCAGCTTGTCCAGGGCGTCGGAAGCGTTGCTCACCAGCTCGCGCAGGAAGATCTCCTTGTGCGAGTAGAGCGAATGGGTGACCAGGCGCAGGACCTGGTCGACTTCGGCGGTGAACTTGCGGGTTTCGGTGGCGGTGGTCATGTTCA
>DATJQG010000011.1:0-2625 GCA_035506015.1 Candidatus Edwardsiibacteriota bacterium | reverse complement strand
CCACCGCCTTCTCGAAGCCGGTCTTGGCCAGGTAGTCGCGGATGCCCAGCACCAGCGCCTGGTAGACGCTCTCCACCTGGTCCTGCGGCTGGTACTCGACCCCGGCGCCGCCCTGCCGCGGGTCCACGGCGCACAGCGCCTCGGCGAAGGCCGGGCAGAGCTGGATCACGTTGCCGGCGGCGTTGCAGGCGAAGCTGCGGCCGTCGAACACCAGCTCGTCGTTGCCGCCCACCTGGTTGGCGTAGATGAAGGGCAGGCCGTGCTTGCGGGCGTGGCCGCCGATCAGCGTGACGCGGGTCTGCTCCTTGCCCATCTCGAACGGCGAGGCCGAGACGTTGATCAGCACGGTGGCGCCCTGCTTGGCCAGCTTGTCCACCGGGTCGATGGTGTAGATGCGGCGGCCGCCCCACAGCTGCGGGTCGTTCCAGGCGTCCTCGCAGACCGTAATCCCCAGCCGCTCGCGCTTGAACTCCAGCGGCGCGATCTCGTTGGCCTGGTCGAAGTAGCGCACCTCGTCAAACACGTCGTACGAGGGCAGCAGCGACTTGTGCTGCATGCCCAGCACCGCGCCGCGGTGGATCAGCACGGCCGAGTTGTACAGCCCCTTGCCGGAATGCTTGCCGTTGGCCGTGGGCGCGCCCAGCAGGATCCCGGCCTCGTACTCCACCGAGCGCTTGACCGCCTCCTCCAGCCCGGTGCGCACTGTGGCCAGGAACCCCGGGCGCTCCAGCAGGTCCTTGGGCGGATACCCGGTCAAAAAAAGCTCCGGAAACACGATCAGGTCGGGGTTGTCCGACTTGGTCTGCTCCAGAGCCTGCTTCACTTTTGCCAGGTTCCCGGCCACGTCGCCGACGGTGGGGTCGAGCTGGGCAATGGCGATCTTCATCTGCTTTGGCGGTTCTTCCTGCGATCGTGGTTGGCTATCGGAACGGCCGCTGGTCAGCGGTAGTTTTCGGGGAACAGCACCCGCTCCACGCCCTCGATGATGATGTGGAGGATGGCCATGTGCACCTCCTGGATGCGGTCCGAGGTCTCGCCCGTGACGGTCAGCTCGAAATCGCATGTCCCACGCATCTTGCCGCCGTCCCGCCCCAGCAGGCCGACCGTGATCATCTTCTTCAGCCGGGCGGCCTTGACCGCGCGGATGATGTTGGGCGAGTCGCCGGAGGTGGAAATGGCCACCAGCAGGTCGCCGGGCCGGCCGTAGGCCTCCACCCCGCGGGCGAAGACGTGCTCGAAGCCGTAGTCGTTGGCCGCGGCCAGCAGCGCCGAGGTCTCGGTCAGAGCGATGGCCGGCAGGGCCATCCGGTCCCGGCGCAGCTTGCAGACGAACTCCTCGGCGAAGTGCATGGCGTCGCAGGACGACCCGCCGTTGCCGCAGGCCAGCACCTTGTTGCCGCGCTGGAACACCGCGGCCAGGGTGTGGGATATGTCCTGCACCGTGGCGATGTTGCCCTTGCGGGCGCAGAACGCGGCCAGGGTCCGCTGCGACTGTTTGAACGATGGGGCCAGGTCGAGTCTGAGCATGCTCCCTCTAGTCGATGGTTTCCCAGTTCCGCGCCCGGGCCCTCCTGCGCAGCCCGGCGTCGGGATGGACGGCGACCGCCGTGCCCGCCCGCTCCAGCAGGAAGCGGTCGCTGCAATGGTCGGCGTACGCGATGGTGTATTGTATATCCAAACCGTTTTTTTGGCAATACATTTCTGCAAAAAAAAGCTTGTTTTTCCCCAGGGGATGGACGACCGGCCGCGCGCCGGTGAACGCGCCGTGGTCCGCGGCGCAGACCGCCGCGATCGCGCCGCGGACGCCGACGGCCGCGGCCAATGGCCGGGCGATGAAATCCGGCGCGCCGGAGAGCAGCACGACGTCGTCATTCTTTGCCAGATGGGCCCGGAGCCGCGCCACCAGGGTCGGGTCCAGCCGCGGCATGATGATGTCGCGCACGAAGCCGCCGGCGGCGGCCGCGACCTCGTCCACCGGCAGCCCGGACAGGTAGGCCTTGTTGACCTTGAAGATGTCCGCCCCGTCGCGCCGCAGCCAGCGCAGCGTGAACCAGGCGAACGACGCCATCTGCCGCCAGCCCAGCAGGCCGCGCCGCCGCAGGTACGGCAGGAACAGCCGCTCGCAGCTGGTGCCGCGCAGCAGCGTGCCGTCGATGTCCATGAACACCGTCGCCATGTGCCTCGTATGCTATGGAACGGATGTCAACGGGAGATGCCCATCATGCCCGGCAAATCGAAGGGTCATCCCTCAGTTCGTCGGGCACGGTGCAATCGCGGGGATGACGAGTGATCGGAGATGCACAATCAGGTTCTCTTCTTTCCCAGCAAATGCTCGAGCACCCGCTGCTCGACGATGAACTCGGCGATCACCGGGATGCTGCGCGCGATGCAGACCGCCACCGTGATGTCGATCAGGCCGCCGGTCAGCGCCTTGAAGGACCCGCCCCACCGCAGCCAGAACGAGGGCATCAGCCGCGGCCAGGGCTGCAGCATCAGGATCCAGCCGAAGGTGGCGACCTTGAGCGTGCCGTACAGCGCCCGCATGAACCGGCCGGCCACGAGGAATTTCCCCCAGCCGCTGTTCAGCATCGAGAACGGCGCCTGGCCCTGCTCGGCGCCGGTGGT
>DATJQG010000010.1:0-4627 GCA_035506015.1 Candidatus Edwardsiibacteriota bacterium | reverse complement strand
AAAATCGAGGCTGCGGCCAGCAGCCCCGCGCCGTATTTCCTCAGGATGGGCGTCATCGCTCCGGATGCGTTGTCATTCGACGGTCGGGATCTGCACCGTGAAGGTGCTGCCCTTGCCCGGGGCGCTCTCCACCAGGATGGTGCCGCCCACGTTCTCGACGATCTCCTTGGCGGACGACAGCCCGATCCCGGTGCCGACCAGGGTGTGCACCTTCTGGTCGGTGCGGTAGAATTTCTCGAAGATGTGCGGCAGGTCGGCCGGCGCGATGCCGGGGCCGTTGTCGCTGATGCTGATCTCCTGCTTCCAGGTGGACTCCACCAGCTTGAGGTCGCCCACCCGCACCGTCACCTGGCCGCCCTGGGGCGAGAACTTGACGGCGTTGTCCAGGATGTGGTCGAACGCGAAGCGCAGGGCCGTGAAGTCGCCCTTGGCGGGCGCGATGCTCTCCGGCACCTGCCGGGCGATGGCGATGCCCTTGGCCCGGGCCTTGGGCTCCAGGTCCTTGATCACGGTATTGACCAGCAGCAGCAGGTCGACCTTCTCCTGCCGTAGGCCGATCAGGCCGGTGCTGGCCTCGCGGAAGTTGAGGATCGACTCCAGGATGCCGTTGAGCCGCTCGCTCTGCTGCAGGATCACGCTCAGGAACTCCAGGCTTTCGCTGCCCGCCGCCTTGGCCTCCTCGGCCAGGATCTCGGCGTAGCCCTTGATCACGGTCAGCGGCGTGCGCAGCTCGTGCGAGATGTTGGTGACGAACTCGTCGCGCAGCCGGTTGTAGTCGATGGCCTGGGACTTGGGCACGAACAGCCAGCCCAGCCGCTGGTTCTGGGCGTAGCGCCACAGGTAGGAGCTGACGTTCAGCTCCTGGCCGTTGCGGCAGTAGACCTTGTCCTGGTCGATGTCGGCCGTGTTGCGGCCCTGCAGCTTGGCGGCGCGCTGCTCTTCCTTGCCGCCCAGCGGGTCCTTGAACACCTGGCCCCAGTCCTGCCCGGCGATCTCCTTGATCGACCATCCGGTCAGCCGCTCCAGGCCGGTGTTGGCCCACAGCACCTTGCCGTCCTGCTCGGCCACCAGCAGCCCGGCCGGCAGGTTGTTGATGATCTGGTCCAGCAGCGCCAGCTGGGCCTCCAGCGCCTTGCGCGTCTCCTCGCCCTTCTCCTTGACCCGGGAGAGCTCCTGGCTGGACGCCTTGAGCTGGCCCTGGGACGACTCCCGCAACGCGGCCAGGTTCTGGTTGAGGGCGTCGACCTCGCGCCGCAGCCGCCCCTGCTTGAGGGCCATCATCAGCCCCCAGCCCAGCGCCAGGGCGGTGACGGCGGCTGCCGCCAGCACCAGCGGTACCATCGGTTACTTGGCCTCCCCGACGATGGATTTGACCAGCTCCAGCAGACGGTTGGGCGAGAACGGTTTGGTGATGTAGTCGCTGGCGCCCATCGAGAACCCCTGCTCGCGGTCTCGCTCCTGGCCCTTGGCGGTCAGGATCACCACAGGGATGCCCGCCAGCTCGGCGTCGCCCTTGATCTTCTGGCAGACCTCGTAGCCCGACATCCCCGGCATCATCACGTCCAGCAGCACCATGTCCGGCTTCTCCTCCTTGATCTTGTTGAGGCCGGTGATGCCGTCGTTGGCGGAGATGACGGTGTATCCCTCCTGCTCGAGCTTGAACTTGATCACCCGCGCGATGTAGGGCTCGTCGTCCACCACCATGATCTTTTTGGGCATCGTCACTCCCCCTTGCAAAGCAATTAATCAGCTGCGGTCCGCGGCCCCGTCACTTGGGCAGCGTGAAGATGAACGTGCTGCCCTTGCCGTACTGGCTCTCCACCCAGATCTTGCCGCCATGGGCCTCCACCAGCTGGCGGCAGAGCGGCAGCCCCAGCCCGGTGCCGGTCTTGCGGCCCAGCTTGCGCTTCTTCACCTGGTAGAACTTCTCGAACACCCGCTCCCGGTCCTCGGGCGGGATGCCCTCGCCGTTGTCCGTGACCGAGACCTCGATCAGCGTCGGCTTTTCCACGGCGGCGATCAGGATCCGGCCCTGCTTGGGCGTGAACTTCAGCGCGTTGGACAGCAGGTTGGAGACCACCCGGTTGATCTTGCCTTCGTCGGCCGTCACCGGCAGCTTGATCGGCATCTGCTGCAGCAGCTCGATCTCGCGCTCGCGGGCCAGCGGCGAGAACTCGGCGATCAGGTTGGCCACCACCTGGGCCAGGTCGAACCCGGTCTTCTCCAGCTTCAGCTCGACCGCGTCGTACTTGTAGCCGTCCAGCAGGTCGTTGAGCATCTCCAGCATCCGCCGGCTGTCGTTCATGGCGTTGGTCAGGAACTGCTGCTGGTTCTCGTTGAGCTCGCCCAGGCTGCCGTCCAGGGCCAGCTCCAGCGTGGCGATGATGGCCGACAACGGGTTGCGCAGGTCGTGGGACAGCATCCCCACGAACTCCTCGCGCAGCTTGGCCACCTGCTTCTCGTTGGTGACGTCCTGGGCGATGATCACCGAGCCCGAGCGCGGCCGCTCCGGCTCCTCCACCGGGAAGGCGCTGATCCGCAGGTAGCGGTGGTCCACCAGCTCCAGCTCCACCGGCGGCACGGCGCCGTCCGGGCTGGACGCGCACTCCCGGAAGAACCCCAGCAGCTGGGTCGCGTCGATCAGCCGCTCGGTCAGCTGCGGCACGATCTCCTCGCGCAGGTCGGCCCCGGTGCGCACCTGGCGCTTCAGGCTCCACAGCTTCTCGAAGGCCTCGTTGCCCATCGTCACCCGGAACTGGGCGTCGATCATCAGCAGGCCCTCGGGCATCGAGTTGATGATGGCCGCCAGCCGGCTGCCCTCGCGCCGGATCTCCTCGTAGAACATCGCGCTGCGCAGGGCGAAGGTCACCAGCGGGGCCACCTCCTCCAGCAGCGCCAGGTCGTCCTTGCCGAAGTAGGCCGGCTGCTTGGACAGCGCGGCCAGCGCGCCGATGGTCTTGTCCTTGACCTTGAGCGGCAGCCACAGCCCGGAGCGCAGCCCGGCGTTGGGGAAGGGCTGGGTGAAGCGGTGGTCGCCGGCCAGGTCGGGGATGATCTCGGGCTCGCCGCGGGCGATCACCTCGGCCGTGATGTCGCGGATCTCGGAGAGCTTCTGGGGGTCGAGCTTGATCCGGCCCTCGCGCACCAGCTGCAGGAAGCCCGGGCTGATCGGCTGCATCATGATCGACTTGCCGTTCCACTCGGACAGCACGTCGTCGTAGAAGTAGATGCCGATCTCCTCCACCCGCAGTTCCTTGGCGATGGTGCGGATCATCAGGGACAGCACGCTGCCGATCTGCAGCACCGATCCGGCCGAGAAGCCGATCTCGTAGAGCTTGTTGCGCAGCAGGCTTTCGTTGCGGACCTTCTCGGCCACCCGCGAATGGCCGATGATGCCCACCATGATGGCGGCGACCTCGGTCAGCAGCGCGCAATGGGCCGGCCCGTAGGCCGCGCCGCTGCCGCGCGCCAGCACCAGCAGCCCGGTCGGCTGGCGGTGCTCGGCCAGCGGCACCGCGACCATCGAGGTCAGCCGGGCCTCGTCGGCGCCCTCGATGCCGCTGCTGCCGGCCAGCTGCCCGGGGCCGCCGCTCAGCGTCAGGGGACGGCCCTCGGCCAGCGCGGCCTCGGCCAGTCCTTTCTTGACGATGACGTCATGCGAGCGGTCGACTTTTTCCAGCAGCCCGGCGTTGGCCAGCAGCTTGTACTGGCCGCCCTTCTCCCGGGCCAGCAGGACGGCGCTGTCGAAGTCCAGGGTCCGCTTCAGCATCGCCAGCAGGAACTCTCCCACCGATTCGCCGTCGGTCGATGCGGCGATGTCCTCGCGCACGGCGCGGAACCGGGAGCAGATCTCGTCGAAGGCCTGCGACAGCGCGACCAGGTAGCCGGCCGGCTTGCCGTCGTCGTCGATCCGCTGCAGCCGGACGTCGATCAGGGCCTCGTCGATGGTCACCAGCCGGTGGGCGGTGGCCGACTTGCCTTTCTCCAGCTTGAGCAGCGCCTGCCGCAGCCAGTCGCTGTCGGGCGGCTCCAGGCGCAGCGCGGCCGGGGAGAGCTCGCTGCCCGCCATGTATTTTCTGGCGACATCGTTGGCCAGCAGCACGGCCCGTTCCGTGTCCAGCAGCAGCAGGCCGTCCTGACGGGCCGCCGCCGCGCCCGCCACGGCCAGCCGCGCGAACAGCTTCTCCACCTGGGCCAGCCGCCGGGCGCCGGCCGACAGCGCGGCCGCCGAGCGGGGATCGATCACCAGGGCCGCCTGGTGGGCCAGCAGCTCCAGGTGCTGCAGCGCGTCGGCGTCCGGCAGTCCGCCGTCCGCCGGCTCGTCGACCGCGATCAGGCCCAGCACCGCGCCGTCGGCGGCGGTCACCGGGGTCAGCAGCAGGTCGCCGGGGTGCCAGCGGCTGGCGTCGCCGTCGCCGGGGTCGGCCGGGCGCAGCGGCGGATGCTGCCGCCACAGCGGGTCGTTGAACCGGATGAAATAGCTGGCGCCGATCTTGTGGTCCTCGTTCAGCAGCGCCGCCGCGAAGGTGGCGGCCCCCGCCGGCTGCTCGCCGCCGACGTCGACCGCCGGCACGAACGCCCCGCCGGCGCCGGGCCGGCAGACCAGCGCCCGGCGGTAGCCCAGGAT
>DATJQG010000009.1:0-2853 GCA_035506015.1 Candidatus Edwardsiibacteriota bacterium | reverse complement strand
GCTGCGGTAGAGGTTATAGCCGGCGATGCCGGCCGAGTCGGCCCGGAACTTGTTCCACACCGGGGTCAGCATCCGCACACCCTTCACCACTTTGACCAGCGACGGCTTGGCGTCGCCCAGCGACTTCAGCACCCAGCTGTCCGGGTCGACCAGGATCCGCGCGATCGGCTGGGTCTCGGTGAAGGAGAGTTCCTGCTGCGGCAGGCTGTCCCACAGCACCGGCGTCGACGTGATCCCGATCGCCGTGCTGCAGGCCAGCTGCAGCGGCATCTTGTACAACTCGCCGGTGGTCGAAGTCTGCTTGATCCGCACGACGGCCGCCAGGCTGTCGGGGTGCGTGCGGTAATAGATCACCGTGGTGTAGGTGGGGTGCCCGGCCCGGTAGACCCATTCGTTAAAGAACCAGTCCAGCGTGCCGCCGTAGTGCTTCTCCATCGCCTTCTGGAAATCGCTGGTCACGGCCGTGCCATAGGCGTTGGCGGCCGCGTAATCCCGCATGGCCGGGGTGAAGCTGCAGCCGCCCATCACCCCGCGCAGCATCTGCAGCACCCAGGCGCCCTTGGCGTACTCCATCGAGACGTCGTAGATCAGCGGCAGCGGCGGATCGTAGATCGGGTAGCTGTTGGCGTTGCCGGTGAGGGCCGTGCCGAAGGTGGCCTCCATGTACTGCCCGGGCTTGCCCCCGGTGCGGCTCTCGTAGTAGATGGCCTCGCAGTAGCTGGCGAAGCCCTCGTTCAGCCAGATGTCGGCCCAGGTGCCGCAGGTCACCATGTCCCCGAACCACATGTGCGACAGCTCGTGGGCGATGCCGTACTGGTCGTTGCCGGACAGCCAGTCGCGGATGATGGTGGTGATGGTCTGGTTCTCCATGCCGCCGTACATGAACGGCGACACCGCCACCATGCCGTACTTGGCGAAGGGATAGCGCCCGAACCGCTGGGAGAAGCAGCCCATCATCACGGCCACCGAGTCGAACACGGCCCGCGACAGCGCGGTGTCCTGGGGCCAGACGAAGTAGTTGAGCGGGATGGTGTCGCCGGCCGCGGTGCGCGCGGTGTCGGTCCAGAACACGTACTGCGAGGCGTGCAGCGCCATCAGGTAGGTGGCGATGGCGTGGTCCTCGCGCCAGTGCCAGGTGACCGCGCCGCCCGCCACGGCCGTGTCCTGCAGCAGCCCGTTGCAGGCCGCGGTGTACCCCGGCGGCACGGTGACGTAGAAAGCGCAGCCCGAATCGGCCTTGTCCCACGGTTCGTCGCAGCAGGGCATCCACCAGCGGGCGTCCTGCGGCGCGCTCATGGTGTAGCCCTCCGGGTACAGCGCCTGCAGGCCCTGCGGGTACCAGTAGTAGCCCCGCCGGTCCGCGCCCCGCCCGCCCAGCCGGTAGAAGATGTCCAGCGCGAAGTGCGTCCCGGCGGCGGCCGGCGCGATGCCGCAGTACAGCGTGTCGTTGGCCAGGCGCCAGCCCCGGGCCGTCCCGTCCTGCAGCACCGAATCGACGGTCAGGCCGGCGCAGTTCAGCGC
This sequence comes from Candidatus Edwardsiibacteriota bacterium, assembly GCA_035506015.1. Taxonomy (GTDB): domain Bacteria; phylum Edwardsbacteria; class AC1; order AC1; family EtOH8; genus DATJQG01. Next base: position 1,332 of record DATJQG010000009.1, on the reverse strand, counting down.
CACCGTGTCCAGCCCCTCGGTCACCGCGGCGGCCGTCATCCGCTGGTGCCCGATCAGCGAGTCGCAGCTCAGCGGCAGGGAGATCCGCAGCGTGTAGGACTGCACGTCGTAGCTGTGGATGGTGTCGAACTTGGCGGCGGCCCGGGCGGCCGACGCGAGCGGCGGCCGCTGTTCGCGCTGCCCCGCCGCCTGCGCGGCGGCAGCGGCCAGCAGCGCCAGCATGGTGATCGCGATCCGTTTCATGACGTCTCCTTGCTATTGACCACCCGTTGATCCCCTCATTGTCGAGGAGGGGACGAGGGGCGGTCCCGTCGGTTCAGCCCAATTCGCCCAGCTCGTGCAGCGCCAGCGTCGCCAGCAGGATGCCGGCCGACTCCGACCGCAGCCGCCGCGGCCCCAGCGAGATCACGTGGGCGCGCTTCTCGCGGGCCAGCGCCTGCTCCCGGTCGGTGAAGCCGCCCTCGGGCCCGACCACGCACAGCACCTTGCGCACCTCGTGCTTGGTGGCCGCCAGCGCGGCCTTCAGCGAGTGCTTGCGCTCGCCCTCGTCGGCCATCAGCACCAGGTCGTAGTCGTCGGCCCGCTGCAGCAGGGCCTCGAAGCCCGTGAAGGGCGCGATCTCGGGCAGCAGCGAGCGCAGGCTCTGCTTCATCGCGGCCACCGCGATCCGTTTCCAGCGCTCCAGCTTGTGGCCCTCGGCATCGTCCTCGTAGCCGGGCAGCGGCGGCGCGGTGCGCTCGTCTGCTTTGACCACCGAGCGCTCGGTCAGCAGCGGGATGATGGCGTACAGCCCCAGCTCGGTGCCCTTCTCCACCACGAAGTCCATGCGCTGGCCCTTGGGCACGGCCTGGGCCAGGGTCACCCGCTTGATGGCCTCGTTGGTCTTGCGGCGCCGGCTGTTGATCTGCGCAGTGACGGCGTTGTCGGCCACGGCCATCAGGAAACACTCGTACTCCACGCCGCTGCCGTCCACGAACACCACCTTGTCGCCCTTCTTGTGGCGCAGCACCCGCGCGATATGGCGCGCCTCCTCGCCGCCCACGGTCAGACGGTGCGGGCCGACCTCGTCGGGCGAGACGTAGAAATATTCGTTCATCGATATTTTCTAGTTACCAGTGCAACGATATGCTATGATTCTGTTTCCAGGGCCCCGCCATCAGCGATTTTGCATTGCGGAGGAGCCGCCCGGAATTTCTTGTGTTCCCGACGCCATGCCGGGCGCGTTCAAGAAATTCAGGCGACGGATATCATGCCATCGGAAAATCGCTGGGCGGAAAGTCTTCTTTGGCCTCTTTCTTGGTCACAAGAAAGGAACACCGGTTACTCCTCGTG
>DATJQG010000008.1:0-4067 GCA_035506015.1 Candidatus Edwardsiibacteriota bacterium | reverse complement strand
GTGAGCGCTGTTCTTTGCCCTGTTCCAGCAGATATTGGCGACGATCCAAGCCCCGCAGAACAGCACCAGGCACAGGCTGGCGACACCCCAGACGAAGAATGCTTTCTTGAGAATGGCCGGCATCTGCATACCGCGTTACCCCCGCAGAATGATCGTGCTGAGTTCGGTCAATCCGATATTGCCCAATGCGGATGTGCGCAGCTGGCCCATGATCCAGTGCGGCTCGGTGGCCGGGTCCTTGGAAATGCGCGTGGCCTTGATCTTCTCCCTGAGGAACGGTATCTTGGAGAGGATCTCGTCCTTCGCGAGCCGCTTGAAGCCGATGCTGGTCAGCACCGACTCGAAGTCCATCTTGGGGTGCTGGTAGATCACCGGCAGCATTTCCCTGACCAGCTCCGGCGCCAGCCCTTGCTCCTTGACGTACTTGAACAGGCCGTAGACCTTGTTGGGCGCGAAGTCGGGCCCGGCCTTGTGGTGCCCCTCGATGTGCTTCAGCGTCTGGCCGAACACCGTGCCCGTGAACACCGGGTCGAAGCCCAGCTCGTTGACCACCCGCTCGATCGCGGGGTAGTAGTTGCGGATGAACAGGTGCGGGTAGCAGTCCTCGGGCACGCCCCACCGCTTGAGCTGGCCGTAGCGCGCCACGACCTCGGACGGCACCAGCTTGCGGATCCGCTCGATCTCGGCGTCCCCCAGCGGGATCGGCTTGCTGTCGGTGTCCGGGTACATCCGGTCGGCGCCGGGCAGCACCCGCTCGAACACCGAGGTGCCGTCCGCGGAGACCTTGCGCGTCTCGTTGGGCACGCCCTCGAACGCCATCCGGCAGCGCTCCTCGATGGTCTCCCGCGCGGTCTTGATGTCGTCCTCCGGGCCCCAGAAGATCAGCTGGGCGTCGTTGTCCTGCGCCTGGAACAGCGCGCGCACCTTGGCCCAGTCGGCGTCGCCCACCACCGGGTCCAGCGCCTCGGAGCAGGTCAGGTTGGGCCGCTCGATGCAGGCCACCACCTTCAGCCGGCCGGCCAGCTCGTCGGCGAAGCACTGGCCGGGCTGGGTGAAGTGCGACAGCACGCCGCCGAAGGCGGGCAGGTTGACGGCCACCAGCTTGAAACCCTTGTCCTTGGCCTCCTTGAGGAACGGGCTGGCCAGGCCCTGCGAGTAGAAGTGCAGCGGCTGGAACGCCGGCGCCCAGGCCTTGTGGTCGCGCACCCGCCCGTTGAGCAGCGCCCGGACCTGCAGCAGCGCCCACTGCCGGAAGCACTCGTTGTGGGTCAGCTCGGGGATCCACTTGGTGTGCGACACGCCCTTCAGCTCGACCCGCGTGCCGCCGCGGCAGGAGACGTTGACGTCCTGGCGGGCCGCGCCGATCCCGGTGCGCACCTTGCCGGTGCTGCGGTTGAGGAAGCGGATGTAGTCGCAGGCTTCCCGGACCTCGTCCGGGTTCTTCATGTCGGGGTAGGTGACGGTCTCGATCAGCGGCATGCCCAGCCGGTCGGTGCGGTAGACCCGCACGTGCCCGACGTCCGAGACCTCGCGGCAGGAATCCTCCTCCAGCGACAGCTGGATCAGCCGCACCGTCTTGTGCTTCAGCGGGATGCTGCCCTCGACGCCGATGATGGCCGTGCGCTGGAAGCCGGTGGGGATGCTGCCGTCCAGGTACTGCTTGCGGGTGATGTGGACCTCGCCCACGATGTTGAGCCGCGACAGCAGCGCGATCTCGATGGCGATGGCCAGGGCCTCGCGGTTGAGCGGGAACGGCGGCGTGTCGTCCACCTCGTAGGTGCAGGCCGTGCCGCTCTTGATGTGGTAGACGATCTGCTTGCGGGTCTTGAACTCCATCAGCGCGGTGCCGTCGTACTCGCCCAGCTCGGACAGCGTGGGCCGCATGTGGCGGATCAGCTCGGCGTCGTAGTCGTCCGGCTTCTGGTAGCTGCCGGCCGGGCAGCGGCAGAACAGCTTGCGCGCCGTCAGCAGCTGCTGGTGCACCTCCAGCCCGGACATGAAGCCGATGCGGTCGTAGTCGGCCTGGGTGGCCTGCTTGCGCGGCAGGTAGCCGGTGGCCTTTTCCGTGGCCTCGTGGTTGGCGCGGGGATCGATTGGCATAGGAAGCATGCGTTGTTTCGTTGAACGGGGATGATAAACGATAAGGATAATATAAATGGCGCGGCATGTCAACCATCATTCGTCCGGCGCCGCGTTCACTTGGTCCAGCCCGACCCCAGGATCCTTCCGGGGCGCTGCTCGACGTCGTAGATTTGGCCGCGGAAGCTGAACACGCGGACGCAGTCCGGCAGCCGGTGCAGCTCGACGGACGGATCGCAAACGTCCTTGGTGGCGAACGGGGATTTCCTCAGCTGCCAGAGGATGCGGCCAGCGCGGCTGACGCCGTAGACGTTGCGGTTGTCGCCGGACGGGTCCAGCAGCACCGCGGCCACGCTGCCGCAGACCAGCAGCCGTTCGATGGGAGACGGGAAGGTCACCGCCGGGCCGCCGGGCGTCGATAATTTCCGGCCGCGCCGGGCGAATGTTCCGGCTGCTGCCGCGGGGCGGCTCAGCGCTTGATCTCGATCTCCTTGGGCCAGAGGTCCTGCGGCAGTCCCAGCCGCTTGAGGTAGCCGATCACCGCCACCACCCGCTCGAAGCTGTCGGCCTTGGTCTGCTTGAAGCGCTCCTGGTAGGCCTTCTGCGCCCGCTTGTTGTACTGCTCGGGCGATTCCTCGCGCGAGCGCTTGACGTTGATCTGCTCCAGCCGCGAGACGTTGGTGCTGTAGTCCCAGGTGACGTCCAGCAGCACGTACAGCTGCTCGCGCAGGTCCTCCCATTCCTGCCGGGTCAACGGTGCCTGGTCGTCCATCTCGGGTCGTCCTTTCAAACAGTGCGTATTGAGCGCGGCCGGGCCGCCGGGTTGATCAGAAATGCGCGTCGATCACGCTGACGCCCCAGCTGCTGAGCATATAATAGCGCCGGGCCTGGCGCGAGGCCAGGATGCGGATCGGCGAACCGTAGAAGCTGCCGCTCAACAGGTACGACGATTTCCAGGTCGGCAGGTAGCAGCAGTAGAGGCCGCTGGTGCTGGCGAAAAAGATGTAATCCGGCTCGGGCGTGGCGAACGAGCCCCAGGTGGCGGCCAGGTTGAACGGCGCGGTCACCGCGCTCCAGTTGGCGAGCGTCACCATGGTGATGCTGTGGTCGCCGCGGTTGCAGAACCCGATGGACCGCCCGTCGGCGTTCCAGAACAGGCCGGTCGGGTCGTTGCCCGTCGCCGCCGTCCTCAGCACGGTCCCCGTCGCCAGGTCTATCTTGATCAGCCGGCGCTGCGGCGGCAATAGCACGTACAGTTCCGAGCCGGAAGGCGTGAACAGCAGGTCGCCCGGCGCTCCCGGCAGGCCGATGGACCGCAGCACCGATCCCAGCCGGGCGTCGACCAGCACCAGCCGCCGATTGGCGGAGTCCGCGGCCACCACCGTATTGCCGTCGGGCGTGACCTGCAGGGCGCGGTAATGCGCCATGCCCGGCAGCACCAGCCACCGCAGCGCGTTGGGCGAGGCGGGGTCGGCCATCGCCAGCGCGCCGGTGTCCAGCAGGCAGAACACGCGGCCGGTCACCGGGCTGACCGCGACCAGGTGCTGGCCGCACCCCAGTTCGATGCCATAGAGCGGGGTGACCAGGGTGTCGTTGACCGCGCAGACCAGGCACTGCGTGCTGGCGGTGGCGACATAGATCCGCTGGTTGACCGGGTCGTAGGCGAAGTCCGCCGCGCCGTAGATGCTGTTGATGACCCCGTGGACATCGATCAGTTGCAGATGGGCGCTGGCATGCGCCGTCTGGCCGGACCTGATGGAGATCGTCTGCCGCTGGATGCCGTAGTTCCACATCCGCAGCAGCAGCGCGTGCGTCCCGACATCGATGCCGTCGATCTTGCAGGGCGTGGTCCGCTTGGTGCTCTGTCCGTCGATCACCACCTCGGCGCCCGGCGGGTCGCTGGTGATCTGGATCGAGCCGTAGGTTGGATATGTCGGGTGATGGCTGCAGCCGCACAAGACGGCGGCCAGGCCCAGGATGCCGACCCA
>DATJQG010000007.1:0-5345 GCA_035506015.1 Candidatus Edwardsiibacteriota bacterium | reverse complement strand
TGGCCTCGTCCACCGTGGTGCCCACCGGCGCGGTGACCAGGTTGTCCTTGGTCATCACCTGGCCGATCTTGCGGGTGTAGTCGGTCTCGAACACCAGGTCGCGGTTGGTGAGGATGCCGATCAGCCGGCCGTCGACGTCGGTCACCGGGATGCCGGAGATCGAGAACTCGCGCATCAGCTTCAGCGCGTCGGACAGCAGGTGGTCGGGCGACAGCGCCGTGGGCTTGGAGATCATGCCGCTCTCCGAGCGCTTGACCCGGTCGACCTCGGCCGCCTGCTGCTCGACCGTCAGGTTCTTGTGGATCACCCCGATGCCGCCCTCGCGCGCCAGGGCGATGGCCAGCGCGTGCTCGGTGACCGTGTCCATGGCCGACGACGCCAGCGGGATGTTCAGCCGGATGCGCCGCGAGAACCGCGTGCCCAGCTCGGCGTCGCGCGGCAGCACCTCTGAATAGCGCGGCAGCAGCAGCGCGTCGTCGAACGTCAACCCGTCACCTTTGACCCACGTGGCCATGATCAATACCTCTCACAAAATTATTGCCGCAAAACAGTACTACCACGTTGTTCCTACAGGGATCGTCACCCTCAGAAATGCATCGTGCCTGGCGGATTGAATGGGTGAGTGCTGCATCCTTCAGCTGGTCAGGCATGGGGCGATCTCAGGATGACCGGCAGTTCGCTTCGCCCGTGCAAGTGGAATAGGCTTCTCGCAATGACGGGAGAAAAGCGCGCGGTTCAATCGTCTTTCCACTCGCCGGTGAACAGCAGCCGCACGTCGCCCTCCAGGAACACGTTGCTGACCACGTCGTCGCTCTTGTCGAAATGGACGGTCAGCACCTCGCCGCCGCGGGTGGCGCACTGCACGGGGCTGTCCATCAGCCCGCGCAGGGCCGAGACCACCGCAGCCGCCGTGGCGCCGGTGCCGCAGGCCAGGGTCTCGTCCTCCACCCCGCGCTCGTAGGTGCGGATGTTGAGGCGGTGGCGGTCCACCACCTCGATGAAGTTGGCGTTGGCCCCGGCCGGCTGGAACATGCTGTGGTTGCGGATCTTCTGGCCGACCACGGCCACGTGGAAATCGTTGAGGTCGACAACCGGGACGATGACATGCGGCACGCCTGTGTCCGTGAAACTGGCCGCGTAGCCCTTGTTGTCGAGGTCCAGCAGGAAGTTCAGCCTGAAGTCCCGCGGGTCGCGCATCGACAGCTTGACCCGCCGGCCCGCGACCTCGGCGCTGTGCGGCCCGTCGCCCGCGATGAAGCGCATCGCGGGTCCGGCCGCGCCGATGGCGTGCGCGAAGTAGGCGATGCAGCGGCCGCCGTTGCCGCAGAACGCCGCCTCGCCGCCGTCGGCGTTGAGGTAGCGCATCCGGAAGTCGGCCTTGTCCGAGCGCTCGATCAGCAGCACGCCGTCGGCGCCCACGCCGTTGCGGCGGTGGCACAGCGCCGGCACCAGCGCCGCCAGGTCGGCGGTCAGCTTGCCGTCGCGGTTGTCGAGCAGCACGAAATCGTTGCCCGTGCCGGACATCTTGTAGAACTGCATCTTTCCCCTGGGCGTATTGCGCATAACGGAGAACGGAGTTCGTATATACTACACGAAATACGCTCTACGCACTGCGCATTACGCGGCAAGTCATTTGACCTTGAGCACGTCCACCAGCTGGTCCAGCTTGGCCAGCAGCTCGGCGCCGTGGTCCTTGCGGGCCTCGCGCTCGTCGAGCTTGCTCTGGTAGTATTTCGCGCCCTTGGCGAAGAACCTGATGCTGAAACAGGTCCAGACCAGCGCCAGCGCGGCCATGATCAGGATCACGATGGTATTGAAGACCTGCAACAGGTCTCCGGCGATACAACTCATGTTTCCGTCTCGTCGTCTACTGGTCGCGGCGCAGGTTGTGGCGCGCAGTGCGGAGCTCGTGTCCGTTGTACGACATACGCGCTACGCGATCCGCGGAAGCCTATTTGACTTTGAGCACGTCCACCAGCTGGTCCAGCTTGGCCAGCAGCTCGGCGCCGTGGTCCTTGCGGGCCTCGCGCTCGTCGAGCTTGCTCTGGTAGTATTTCGCGCCCTTGACGAAGAACCTGATGCTGACGGCCATCCAGGCGATGCCCAGCACCGCGAACAGCCCGCACAGGAAACTGGAGAGGATCCCGAATCCGCACATCATGTCGGTCGCTCCTTCAATGTTTTGAGTGCCACCCCGCGAACGCGGCGTGGCACTTGATCGGTCCCTATTTTTTCTTGCGGAGGTATTTGCCCTTGTTCTTCTGCCAGTATTTGTAGAGCGTCACCATGATCGCCTTCTGGATGTGCATCCGGTTCTCGGCCTCGTCCAGCACCTGCGACTGCGGCCCGTCCAGCACGTCGTCGGTGACCTCGTCGCCGCGGTGGGCCGGCAGGCAGTGCAGGAACATGGCGTCCTTCTTGGCCAGCCCCATCAGCTGGGCGTTGACCTGGTAGGGCGCGAAGATCCGGGCCCGCAGCTCCTTCTCGGACTCCTGCCCCATCGAGGCCCAGACGTCGGTGTAGACCACGTCGGCGCCCTTGACCGCCTCGCGCGGGTCGCGCACGATGGCCAGGTGGCACTTGCTCTTGGCCGCCAGCGCGTGGGCCTTGGCCCAGACGCCCTTGTCGGGGTCGTAGCCCTGGGGGCAGGCCACGGTCATGTTCATGCCCTGGGTGGCCGCGGCCAGCAGCAGCGAGTTGGCGACGTTGTTGCCGTCGCCGACGTAGACCAGCTTCAGGCCCTTGAGCTTGCGCTTGTGCTCCAGGATGGTCAGGAAGTCGGCCAGGATCTGGCAGGGGTGCTCCAGGTCGGACAGCGCGTTGATCACCGGCACCGTGGCATGCTCGGCCATCTCGGTGACGCTCTTGTGGGCGAAGGTCCGCGCCATGATCAGGTCCACCCAGCGGCAGAGGTTGCGGGCGATGTCCGGCGTGGACTCGCGCTTGCCCAGCAGCGTCTCCATGAAGATGGCGTGGCCGCCCAGCTGGGTCATGCCGGTCTCGAAGGTGACGCGGGTGCGCAGCGACGGCTTTTCGAAGATCATCATCAGCGTGCGGTCGGCCAGCAGCTTGGGGCTCCGTCCCTTTTTGGTCGGCTTCTTGATCCTGACCGCCAGCTTGAACAGGTCGTCCATCTCCTTCTTGGTGAGATCGGCGACCGACAACAGGTCCTTGTTCATCGTTCCTCCTTCAGCGTCCGTGTACGTATCGCGACAGGATCATCAGGACCGTTGTGGTGCCGCGCGAATTCAATCCTGGTAATCCGGAAAATCCTGCCCTATTAGTGATCGGGGACCGATCGTAATGCCGTGGGATCGACGGGAAAGTAGGTAATTATACACTAAAATGATGTCCCAAGTCAATTATAAAAAAACCCCCTAACAGTCATTCTGTCAAGGGGTTGCGGCTCCGTCATTTGCCCGCGTCATCGTCGTCGGCCCGGGGATGGGTCTGCTTGTAGACCTTCTTGAGGCGGTCCACCGTGATGTGGGTGTAGATCTGCGTGGTGGAGAGGTTGGCGTGGCCCAGCAGCTCCTTCACCGCCTTGAGGTCTGCGCCGCGGTCCAGCAGGTGCGTGGCGAAGCTGTGGCGCAGCACGTGGGGGCTGGCCTTGCCGCCGTGGCCCGCCGCCCGGATGGCGCGTTTGACGATGCGCTGCAGCTGGCGCCGCGCCAGCGGCCGGCCGTTGTGGGCCATGAAGACGGCCTCGCCGTCCCCTTTCCCGCCGAGATGCTGGCGCAGCGCCGCGACGGCCGGGCGGGTCAGCGGCACGATCCGCTGCTTGCCGCCCTTGCCGGTGACCTTGACGGTGCCGCCATCGAGGTCGATGTCGGCCGGCCATAAGCCCAGCAGCTCGGACGAGCGCAGCCCGCTGCCGTACAGCAGCTCGATGATGGCCGTGTCGCGGACCGCGTCCCTGGGATGCCGCTTGATCGAACCGATGGCCGTGTCCGCCTGCCGCTCCGACAGGAACGACGGCAGCTTCTTGTCCAGCCGCGGCGAGCGCAGGCCGACCGTGGGATTGGCCGCCACCTGCCCCTGCTTGGCCGCGAACTTGAAGAAGGCCTTGATGGCCGACAGTTTCCGGGAAACGCTCCGCTTGTCCAGCGGTTTTTCCCCCTTGCGACCGGCCCGTTGCAGGGATCCCAGATACGCCCGGATGGTGTTGCGATCGATGCTTGCCGGGTCATCGGTCCGGGCGAAGGCGAAGAACTGCGCCAGGTCGCGCTGGTAGGCCTCGCAGGTGTTGGGCGACAGGTTGCGCTGGACGCGCAGGTGGGAGATGAATTCGTCGATCGTCATGATAGAGCGAAGCCGCCCTGCGTCTGACAAGGCGGCTCGATGTTTTTCATGTAGCGTTGGCCGACAGCATCGCGGATCAGAATTCCGCCGAGATGTCCACCCGCACCGGGTTGCCCAGGCCGGCGAACGGCGTGTAGCCGAAATCCAACCGGTACGTGCGCACCCGCGCGCCCAGCCCCGCGGCCAGCCCGGAGAAGTCGTCGGTGTTGGAGCCGGTCTTGATGTCGGCATGCAGCCCGTTGTAGCCCAGCCGCAGCGCCACGATGCCTTTGATCCAGTACTCGGCCCCGGCCTGCAGCTTCAGCGCGGTGTCGACCGGCTTGACGCCGGCCAGCGCGATGGTCAGCTTGTCGCCGAACGGCTGGTAGGCCAGCCCGGCCCGCATGGTCAGCGGCATCTTTTCCTTCTCGGCGACGAAGGCCTTGGTGGCGAACCCGACGTTCTGGAACGACGCGCCCAGCGCCAGGCTGTTGCCGTAGTGGCCGGGCTTGGCCGGCTTGAAGATCCTGTCGCCCAGCCGCTGCAGGTCGACCTGGTAGATGGCGCCCAGGTCGGCCGCGACGCCGCTGGCGGTATAGTCCTTGGCCCGCTCGTAGACGCCCTTGAGCAGCGCGCCGGCGGCCAGCCGCGGCAGCAGTTTCCGCCCGTACCCGGCCGACAGCGCCACGGACATGTAGGTGAAGCTGCCCAGGCCGTCGCCCAGCGGGTCGTCCAGCGTGGTCTCCTTGATGCTGCCGCTGCTGAGATAGGTCAGGCCGGCGCAGACGCCGCTGGCACTGTCCAGCGGCTGGACGTAGCACAGGTTGCCGGCCTGGATGTCGGCGACGTAATTGAGGTAGCTGGCCGAGGCCTGGCGCGCCGCGATCAGCGGCAGCCCGCCGGGATTGTAGCTCAGGCCGGCCGGGTCCGCGGCGCAGGCCACCACGGCCTCGCCCATCGCCGCGGGCCTGGCCTTGACCGGGATCCGCAGGAACGCGAAGCCGGCCTCGCCCGCGACCGCCGTCGCTGCCGCCGCCCCCAGCAGGGCGCACAGCATGACGTGC
>DATJQG010000006.1:0-6544 GCA_035506015.1 Candidatus Edwardsiibacteriota bacterium | reverse complement strand
CGCCCACCCAGAGCGCGCAGACGGCGCTGGCCGGGCTGGCCGGAGCGTCACTGGGCGCCAACGGCGGCACCGGCAGTACCTCGTCGCTGTACCTGCGGGGCGCGGCCAGCGAGAACGTGCTGGTGCTGCTCGACGGCATCCCGCTCAATTCCTCGCTGATGGGCCTCTACGACCTCACCAAGATCTCCGGCAACGCCGGCCGGATCGAGGTGGTGCGGGGCGTGGAATCCAGCCTGTACGGCGCCAACGCCGTGGGCGGCGTGGTCAACATCACCACGCCCGAGCCCGACAGCGGGCGGCCACATTCCCGCGTCACCTACCAGAAGGGCGACTACGGCGGCCAGCAGCTGATGGCCCAGTTCTCGCGTAGCCTGGCCCCCAAGGCGTCGATGTGGCTGGGCGTCGACTGGACGGCCGACGGCGGACAACGGCGGAATTCGGCCTACGACGGCACCAACTACTCGGTCGGCGCCAACATCGGGCCGTACCGGGGCGTTTCGGCCAAAGGTTTCCTCCAGATCTACAAGGCCAAGGTTGGCGTGCCCGGGTCGCTGTCCTATCCCGACACCGTCAGCACCCAGTGGGACGACCAACAGGACATGCAGCTGCGGCTGGGCCACCGCTGCACCGTGGGCGGCCAGGAGCACAACGGGTACCTGGCAATCGCCCGCAGTGACATCGAAACGAAGTACTACGACGGCTATACCACCACCAAGAACAAATCGAGGCAGTCCACGGTCAACGGACAGTACACCCTCGCGCTGCTGCCCGGCTGGTCGCTGACGGCCGGCGGCGACTACCTGCTGTCGGAGTGCCGCAGCGACAACTCCGGCGACCACGACCTGCGGCAGAAATCGCTATTCTGCAACAACCTCTACTCGGGGTTCGACGGGCTGCTGTTGACCGCGGGCGTGCGCTGGGACAAGAACCTCTACTACAAGTACCAGGTCTCGCCCTCGCTGGCGGCCAGCTACCGGATCAACAAACCGCTGACGGCCTATGCCAGCTACGGCCAGGCCTACCGCGCGCCCACCGTCAACGAACTGTTCTGGAAGGACGACGTCTGGATGATGTACGGCGACCCCGGCCTGCGGCCAGAACACAGCTGGCAGGCCGAGACCGGGCTCAAGGCCTACCTGGACTGGCTGACCGCCACGGGCTGTTACTTCCACCGCACCACCCGTGATCTGATCACCTGGGCCACGTTGCCCGACTGGTCGCTGCACACCGAGAACGTCTACGGCGCGCTGACCGATGGCGTCGAGGCCACGCTGTCGGTGCGGCCGCTGTCCTGGCTGCGGGCCGACATCAACTACACCTGGTGCCGCACGGAGAGGGATGACAGCACCCATGCCGTGCTGCCCTACCACCCGCAGAATACGGCTAACGCCAATCTTGTCGTCGACGACCTGCGGCTGGCCGACAAACTGTGGTGGGGCTGGAAATTCACCGCCCGGTACACCGATTGCCAGAATCCCGGGCCATACTACGACGCGGTCTTGCCGGCGACCGTGATCTGCGACCATACGGTCTCGCTGCGGATCTGGAACGCCCGCCTCTACTGGCGGCTGGACAACCTGTTCAACGCCGAGTACCAGACGCGCTATGGCTATCCCATGCCGCGCCGCAACTACGCGGTCGGCGTCTCGATGGAGATGTGGGAATAGACCCTTCGGGTTTATCTGTCACAGGAGATCGCCGCACCTCCCGTCCATGTGATCGACCCGACACGCGGCCCGACTGAAACGTCGGGCTTTTTCATTTGACAGCGGATTCGCTGATGCGTTACAATCAGGGCATGGACACCGCATACCCCATCGCCTGCCTGGTCTCGGGCGGCGGCACCAACCTTCAGGCCATCATCGACCGTATCGAGCGGGGCGCGCTGGCGGCCCGGATCGCGGCCGTAGTCGCCAATGTGCCGGACGCCTTCGCCCTGGAGCGGGCGAAACAGCACGGCCTGCCGGCCTTCGTGGTCGACCACCGGGAATTCGCGGGCCGCGAGGCGTTCGAACGTTCTTTGGCAGGGATCATCGACAATAGCGGGGCGCAGCTGCTCTGCCTCTGCGGCTTCATGCGGATCCTGACCCCGCAGTTCATCGGCCGCTACCCCGGCCGGATCATCAACATCCATCCGGCGCTATTGCCGAAGTACGGCGGTAAAGGTTTTTACGGCTATCATGTCCACCAGGCCGTGCTGGCGGCCGGGGAGAAAGAGTCGGGCTGCACCGTGCATCTGGTCGACGCCCAGGTCGACCACGGCCCGATCATCCTGCAGCGCTCGGTGCCGGTGCTGCCCGACGACACGCCCGAGACCCTGGCCGCGCGGGTGCTGGTGCAGGAGCACCTCGCCTACCCCGAGGCCATCGGCCTGTTCGCCGCCGGCCGCGTCCGGATCGACGGCTCCCACGCCGTCATCTCATGACCTTATGCGCCTCCCCCGCCCCGCCATCCCCTACCTGCTGACAACCGCGTCCGCGCTGCTGCTGTGGCTGTGCTTCCCGCCGCTGTCGCTCTGGCCCCTGGCCTTCGTGGCCCTGCTGCCATTGCTGCGGGCGCTGCGCGGCGCCGCGCCCCGCCGGGCCTTCCGGCTGGCCTGGCTGTGCGGGGCGCTGTTCTACGCCGGGCTGCTGCATTGGATCGTGTTCAACCCCGCGGTCGAGGCCTGGGTGCGGCCGCTGCTGTACCTGGGCGTGGCGCTGATCGCCGCCTACCTGGCGCTCTACAGCGCGGCCGCTGTTGCGCTGTCGTGTTGGCTTGGGCGGCGCGCTGCCATCCCACTGTGGCTGTCACTGCCCATCACCTGGACGCTGGCCGACTGGCTGCGCAGCCAGGGCGTGATGGGGTTCCCCTGGGGCTGCATCGGCTACGCGGTGACGCCCAGCCTGCCCTCGATCCAGATCGCCGAGCTGGCCAGCGTCTGGGGCCTCGCCGCGTGGGTGGTGCTGGCCAACGGCTCGATCCTGTTCGCCGCGGATACGCTGATCGGGTCCCTCCGTGCCAACACCCCGATCGCGCCCCGGCGCCGGCTGGCGCTGGCCGCCGCCGGCCTGGCGCTGCTGCTGCCGCCGCTCTACGGGGCCTTGCGCCTGCCGCTGGTCGAGCGGGCCTGCGAATGCGCTCCCCGGATCAGGATCTCGCTGGTCCAGGGCAACATCGAGCAGGGCATCCGCTGGGACCGAGAATACCAGGACTACAACTGGCGCACCTACGAGGGGCTCAGCCGCACCGCCGCCGCCGACACGCCGGCCCTGATCGTCTGGCCGGAGACGGCGATGCCGTTCTACCTGCGCTACCAGGAAAGCTACCTGGACCGGATGCGCGGGCTGGTCGGCGCCCTCAACACCGCCGTCCTCACCGGCGTTCCCGACTACCAGCACGACTACGCCGCCGGCACCACCCGCTACTATAATTCCTCGTTCCTGTTCACGCCGGCCCAGGGGCTGGCCGGGCAGTACGCCAAGGCCCACCTGGCGCCGTTCGGCGAGCGCTTTCCGCTCAAGGACAGGATCCCGTTCCTGCGCCACGTCGATTTCGGCGAGGGCGAATGGACGCCGGGGACGGATTCCCTGCCGTTCTCCCTGGGGCCGCTGAAGTTCGCCAACCTGATCTGCTTCGAATCGATCTTCCCCGAGATCACCCGGGCCTGGCTGGCGCGCGGCGTCCGGTTCTTCGTGGTGATCACCAACGACGGCTGGTTCGGGCGCTCCGGCGCCGCCCGCCAGCACGCCGACATGGCCGTGCTGCGCGCGGTCGAGACCCGGCGCTCGATCGCCCGCTGCGCCAACTCCGGCATCTCGATGTTCATCCTGCCCACGGGGCAGATCGTCCGGCCCACCAAGCTGTACGAGCAGGTGATCCTGTCCGGCTCGATCCCGCTGCCGGGCGGCACCACCTTCTACGGACGCCACGGCGACCTGTTCGTGCTGCTGCTGTTGGTCGGGCTGCTGGCGCTGCTGGCCAGCGCGCTGGTCCGCAGGAAATAACCCGGCAGGCCCCAACGACGAAACCCCACATAGTGGGGTTTTTGTATTGGCCGGGGAATAAACGCCGGCCCCGGCGGTATATATGGTGGAAGCGAACAGGGACCGAACAGCAACATGAAAGGAGCGCACCATGTTCACCACGAACTTCACCCTGCTGATCCCGGCGGTCGGCGTCGCCGCGGGCCTGGCGGCCGCCATGCTGGTGGTCCGCTCCCATGACCTGCGGCTGGCCTCGATCGGCTTCACCGGCAAGAGCTCGCGGCTGCTGGTGCCGCACCACACCGCCGAGGGGGTGCTGCTGGCCGTCAGCGCCCCGCTGGTGCTGATGATCATGGGCTCGTGCGGGATGGCCCTGCGGGAATATTACCGTCCGCCGGCCAAGCTCGACACCGGGGGATACATCGTCATCCCCTACGACCGCCTGATGCCGCCGCCCCCGATCGATGACCACAACAACACGACCGACCCCGGGCGGGTGTTCGCCAAGACGCCGACCGGCGTCGGCATCCCGAAACCGGTGCCCCAGGACAGCTCGGTGGACCCGCAGGGCCCCGAGGTCAACGGCAACTGGCTGCCGGGCGGGACGGCCCTGCCGGGGCAGCGCCCGGGAGACTCGGTCGTGGTCACCAGGGACGACACCCCGCCGCGCTCCGGCCCGGTCGAGCTGCAGAAGTTCCCCGAGCTGGTCAAACGGATCGACCCGGTGTATCCCTCGATCGCCGTCAAGATCGGCTGCCAGGGCCGGGTCTACATCCAGGCGCTGCTGGACATCGACGGCCGCGTGCTGCGGGCCGAGGTGCAGCGCAGCTCCGGATACCCGGCGCTGGACGAGGCAGCGCTGGATGCGGTCAGGCAGTGGGTGTTCACCCCCGCCATCGCGCCCGACGGCCGGCCGACCAAGGTCTGGCAGATGTGCCCGATCGTGTTCCGGATCGCCAACTGACACCGCAACGACAAAAAGGGCCGGCCGCCAATGCAGCCGGCCCTTTCATCATGATCGTAACCGCGCTGGACGCCGCTCTGGCGCTGCGGCCCCGAGCAGCGCCAGCTTGCCGCGCCGGCGCAATCGCTTGATCCGCCATTCGCGGGCCAAGGCCGCAGCCTTGCTCCTGCGCCGCTCGGAATAGACCACCGTCACGGGGCGGCGCGACCTGGTGTATGTTGCCCCGCGGCCGGCATTGTGCGCCGCCAGGCGCCTAGCCAAGTCGTTGGTGACGCCGGTGTACAGGCTGCCATCGCCGCAGCGCATGATGTAGACATACCACATGATATCAGGATCGCCCCCGTAAAGGGACCGGCCCCGAAGAACATTCGGGGCCGGTCTGTTGCTGGCGGAGGGGTGGGGATTCGAACCCCAGATACGGCTTTAAGACCGTATAACGGTTTAGCAAACCGCCGCCTTCGGCCACTCGGCCACCCCTCCGTTTTTTCGTATGTTCTTTGATTTCAACCGATTGTGACTCGTTCGATGGAGTGTTGTATTCTAGCAATTTTGGCTTGGTGTCCATCTGGTGTCCACCGATCCTGGCCATCCGGTTCTCCAAAAGCGCCACCGCGTTCCGTTTGTTTTCCGGTGCCGCATGGGCATAACGAGTCGTCATCAAGATGTTCTGATGGCCCATCAGCTCTTTCACGGTCACCAGATCAACGCCGCCCGCCGCCAGGTGCGTCGCGAACGTATGTCGCAGGTCATGGAACCGGCAGTGCGGGATGCCGGATTTCTTCAATGCGTTCAACCACGCAGTCCGGGAGTCCGGCACGGGACCCTTGGAGTTCGGATAGATGAATACGTACTCAGTGCTCGCCCGCACTTTCATCTGCCGCAACACCGCCAATAGCGTCGCGTTGATCGGGATTTTTCTGATCCTGCCGTTCTTGCTGAACAGGACGGTAATGACCCGCTGCTCCAAATCGACCTGCGACCACTTCAGCGTATGGATCTCGTTCTTGCGCATCCCCGTGTGCAGGGCGGTCAGCACCACGGGCCGATAGTAATCGCTACAGGCGTCCAAGATCCGCGTGATCTCGTCCTGCGACAGTACCCGTTCCTGGATGTTCTCCTCGCGGAACAGCCGGACATCCTTCATGGGATTTGTATCGGTCTTGCCCCAACGGATCGCCATGTTGAACATATGCTTTAAAAGAGCAATCTCCCGGTTCACCGTGGCCGGTTTGACTAGGGCCACCCTCCGCTGCTTATAATTCTCGATCAGAAACGATGTAATGTCGTCCAGGTTGCGGTGACCGAAAAATGGCAGCAGATTCGTTAAAATGCTTTTATCGCGTTCCCAGGAACGCTTTTCGGTCCGGGCGAAATCGAGATAGGTCGTGGCGAATTCCCGGAACAAGTAATTATACTTGGCCTTGATCTGGAAGCGCCCCTGTGCTATCTCGGCCTGCTTGATTGCCAGTGCTTGTTCGGCCATCCGTCTGTTCGGTCCCACGCACTCGCGAATCCGCCGTCCCTGAAAGCGATAGTCTATGAAATACTTGCCGTTTTTAGCGTAGATACCCATTTTCTGTATTCTAACATATTGTGTTGATATTGTCAATTTCAA
>DATJQG010000005.1:0-2881 GCA_035506015.1 Candidatus Edwardsiibacteriota bacterium | reverse complement strand
GAAGCCGATGTCCGGCTTCCGGGGAGGGATGGGTCAATTTTCGGCTCCCTGCGGGCCGGCTTGGGATAGAGAACACCAACGATGAACAAGTCATATTCCGGCCGGCTCCTGTCCGGTCTGCTGCGCCTGTCCGGCTTCGGCAAGGCCGCCGCCGTCGCCCTGATCGTCGCGCTGGCGGCCGCCCCTTCCTGGGCAGCCGTGCTGGCGGGTTGGGATGTGCACGGCCTGGCGGGCGGTGCCAACAGCTTCGGCGCCTCGCCCTACGCAGCCACCACCGGCGATCCGAACCTCGCCATCGGCGGCCTGAGTCGCGGCAGCGGGGTGAGCACCTCCGGCACCGCTGCCGCGCGCGCCTGGGGCGGTACCGACTGGCAGAACACCAGCGAGGCGACCGCCGTCAGCGGCAACGACTACGTGACCTTCGCTGTCACGGCCAATAGCGGCTACCAGGTCTCCTACAGCTCCGTCAGCAGGTTGGACTATCGTCGTTCCGGCACCGGCCCGTCGGCCGGCGTGCTGCAGTACCAGATCGGCAGCGGCGCCTTCACCGACATCGCCACCGTCAGCTATACGTCCACCTCGTCTTCGGGCGCCTCGGTCTCCGCCATCGACCTGAGCGGCATCGCCGCGTTGCAGAACGTGCCGGCCGGCACCACGGTGACCTTCCGCCTCGTCAATTACGGCGGGACCAGCAGCAGCGGCACCTGGTACATCTACGATGTGGCCAACACCACGGCCAGCGACTTGGAAATTTCAGGCTCGGTCAGCGTTGCCACCGTCGTCAATGGCGCCTGCGGCAGCGCCAACGGCCAGACCGTCTCAGCCGCCCCGACCACAAATCTGTGCACGGCCGGCAGCGCCTCCGCAGTCAGCGGCAACGGTCCGTGGACCTGGTCCTGCGCCGGCAGCGGCGGCGGCACGACGGCGAGTTGCTCGGCCAACAAGGCGGGCGGCCCCTTCGCCATCTTCCACGTCAACGACACCCACGCCCGGGTGACGCCCCACAAGTGGATCATTCCCGGCCATTCGAAGACCGATTCCGCCTTCGAGGATGTGGGCGGCGCCGCCTATCTGGCCGGCGAAATGCTGTCCCTCACCGCTGCCCAGCCCAATTCGCTGGTCATCGATGCCGGCGATATCTCCGAAGGCAACCCCATCGGCGACATGAACGGCAACGGCACCATGACCCAGTTCTACACGCTGCTTTCCAGCAAGCTGAAGAACGTCGCCGGCCGCAACGGCCGCGGCATGGACGCGGTGGTGGTGGGCAACCACGACGTGCGCGATGCCAGCTACATCACCAATCTGGAAGCCCTCCAGGCGGCCGGTGTGCCCGTGCTGTCGGTCAACGTCCGCGACATTGCCACCCATACGCCGCACTTCGCGCCCTACAGCGTGGTGACCGTCAACGGCACCAAGATCGGCATTCTCGGCTACACGACCTCCGCCTCCGAAGTGGGCGCGTCGCTGGCCGCGACGCTGGAGGTGGTGGACTGCGACTGGAGCGGCACCTCCGCCCCCTGCCACTTGGCCGATTACGTCAACACCCTGCGCAACACCGAGCACGTCGATGTCGTCGTGCTGGTGGCCCACATCGGCCACAGCGCCATCGTCGATCCGGCGGCGCCGCTGCTGGTGGACAACGGCGTCGCCAAGGTGCCGGAAGTGGTCGTCACCGGCCACTGGCACACCTGGGCCGACACCGTCTGGCAGCCCATGCAGCTCAACTACAAGACCATCTTCACCGAGTCCGCCAGCTACATGAAGTACATCGGCGAGCTGAACGTCAATGCCGCCGGCGGCTACGTCAGTTCGGTCCAGCACGTGATCCGCGACGCCGACATCACGCCGGATCCGGACGTGCAGACGCTGATCGCCAACCTCACCCACCAATATGACACCGCCCATCCCACGCAGCCGGTGGAGCAGGTGGTGGGCTATACCGATGACGACCTGATGCTCGACAACGACATGCGCTGGTGGTCGCCCGACGAGTACCCCTGGAGCGGCAACAACACCGCCGGCCAGTGGATCACCGACGCCATGCAATGGAAATGCGCCCAGTTGTTCGGCGCCTGCGACCTGGCGGTGGAAGCCGGCGGCGGCGTGCGCTCGGACATTCCCAAGGGCGCCGTGACCTACCTCCAGGTCTACGAGACCTTCCCCTGGAACGACGACACCTTCACCCGGGTCAACATGAGCGGCCAGGACATCGTCAATTTCCTCAAGGCGACCACCATGGACGCCGGTTTCTCCAGCGACCTGGATGTGACCGCCGTCGATGGCGTGCCCACCAGCGTCAAGTTCAAGGGCCAGCCCATCGACCTGAACCACGTCTATACCGTGGGCATCAACAACTACATGTATGCCCACCCGCCCAGCGGCTACACCTGGCCCGATACCACACCGCTGAACAACGCCACCCTGGTACGCGACGGCATCGTCGATTACATGAAGACGGTGCATCCTGACTCGGCCCATCCGTACAAGGTCGGCGGGCCGCGTTACCACCTCAACGGCGAATACGCCGGCGGCTACCGGGCGGTGGTGACGATGATGGACGACAACGACACCAAGCCTACCTACGACGCGGCTTTCGTGCGCCTGCTCAGTGCGACGCCGGAAACCCTCGCCCGCCGCGGCAACAACCAGGTGCCGGCCGATCTGGTGAATGCCGACGGCAGCGTCAATCCGCGCAATCGCCTGTCTTCCCAGGACATCTACCGCAGCTACCTGGGCTTCAAGGCGGGCGCCCTGGTGCCGGGCGACATCATCGAAACCTGGGGCAAGGCCAGCTTCTATGGCGGCGATCCCGAGTTCGTGGATCAGGAAGGAATCTACGCCGACGGCCAGGAGTTCAAGATCGTCGGCCATGACCCCA
>DATJQG010000004.1:0-5640 GCA_035506015.1 Candidatus Edwardsiibacteriota bacterium | reverse complement strand
TGGGGGTGCCGGCGCTGGTGGTGTACTTGAACAAGGTGGACCAGGTTGACGACCCGGATTTGGTGGAGATCGTGGAGATGGAGGTCCGGGACCTGCTGACGAAATACCAGTTCCCCGGGGACAAGACGCCGGTGATCCGCGGGAGCGCGCTGAAGGCGATGGAAGGGGAGAAGTCGGAGATCGGCCTGGGGTCGATCGACAAGCCGTTCCTGATGCCGGTGGAGGACGTGTTCTCGATCAAGGGGCGGGGGACGGTGGCGACGGGGCGCGTGGAGCGCGGGATCGTGAAGGTGTCGGAGGAGGTGGAGATCATCGGCTTCGCGGAGACGAAGAAGACGGTGGTGACGGGCGTGGAGATGTTACGGAAGATCCTGGACGAGGGTCGGGCCGGGGACAACATCGGGGTGCTGCTGCGCGGGATCGGGAAGGACGAGGTCATCAGTTCAATCCTGATGGTGGGCTCCAGCAATCACCGCGGGCGGCAGCGCGGCGCGCCGCTCCGCGATCGCGAACATAGAAATCCCACAGACCTCAATCAGGAGACCACCATGGCGAAGGCGAAATTCGAACGGACCAAGCCGCACGTGAACATCGGGACGATCGGTCACGTGGACCACGGCAAGACGACGTTGACGTCGGCGATCACGAAATACCTGGCGGCGAAGGGGATGGCGCAGGCGAAGAGCTACGACGAGATCGACAACGCGCCGGAGGAGAAGGCGCGGGGGGTGACGATCAACGTGCACCACGCGGAGTACGAGACGGAAAAGCGGCACTACGCGCACGTGGACTGCCCGGGCCACGCGGACTACATCAAGAACATGATCACGGGCGCGGCGCAGATGGACGGGGCGATCCTGGTGGTGGCGGCGTCGGAGGGCGCGATGCCGCAGACGCGGGAGCACATCCTGCTGGCGCGGCAGGTGGGGGTGCCGGCGCTGGTGGTGTACCTGAACAAGGTGGACCAGGTGGACGACCCGGATCTGATCGAGATCGTGGAGATGGAGGTGCGGGACCTCTTGACGAAATACCAGTTCCCCGGGGACAAGATCCCGGTGATCCGGGGGTCGGCCTTGAAGGCGATGGAAGGGGAGAAGTCGGAGATCGGGCTGGGGTCGATCGACAAGCTGATGGCGGCGGTGGACAACTTCATCCCGGACCCGGTGCGGGACGTGGACAAGCCGTTCCTGATGGCGATCGAGGACGTGTTCTCGATCACGGGCCGGGGGACGGTGGGGACGGGCCGGGTGGAGCGGGGCAAGGTCAAGGTCGGGGACAAGGTGGAGCGGGTAGGGATGCGCGAGACCAAGGAGACGACGGTGACGGGGGTGGAGATGTTCCGCAAGCTGCTGGACGACGCGCAGGCCGGGGACAACATCGGGGTGCTGCTGCGGGGGATCGAGAAGGACGACCTGGAGCGGGGGATGGTGCTGGCGGCGCCGAAGAGCATCACGCCGCACAAGAAGTTCAAGGGCGAGGTGTACGTGCTGACGAAGGAAGAGGGCGGTCGGCACACGCCGTTCTTCAACGGGTACCGGCCGCAGTTCTACTTCCGGACGACGGACGTGACGGGGACGCTGAACCTGCCGAAGGGGGTGGAGATGGTGATGCCGGGCGACAACGTGACGATCGAGGGCGAGCTGATCACGCCGATCGCGATGGACAAGGGGCTGCGGTTCGCGGTGCGCGAGGGCGGCCGCACGGTGGGCTCCGGCACCGTCACCGAGATCCTGGAGTAACCAGCAGACGTCAGCGGTTGGTTGTCCGCGGTTCGCGGGCCAACGGCCGACGACCACCAACCAATAGCA
This sequence comes from Candidatus Edwardsiibacteriota bacterium, assembly GCA_035506015.1. GTDB lineage: Bacteria > Edwardsbacteria > AC1 > AC1 > EtOH8 > DATJQG01. The sequence continues at coordinate 3,832 of DATJQG010000004.1, read as the reverse complement.
ACCGTAGGCGACCAATATGCGCGAGATCATCACCCTGGCCTGCACCGTGTGCAAGCGCCGCAATTATACCACCAAGAAGAACAAGAAGAAGCACCCGGACCGGGCCGACTTCAAGAAGTTCTGCCGGTTCTGCCGCAAGCATACCCCGCACAAGGAAACCAGGTAGCGGCCCAATATAATGTGGGGTAGGCCAGTAGCTCTAATTGGTAGAGCGGCGGTCTCCAAAACCGCATGTTGGGGGTTCGAGTCCCTCCTGGCCTGCCAGGAAACCGCGTTGCCGTCCTAATCACAAGCGAGCGTCTATGTTCAAGAACATCTGGCAGTTTTTCCAAGAGGTCAAGGTCGAGTTCACCAAGGTCAGCTGGCCCAGCCGCGAGGAGCTCTGGCAGTCGACCCTGATCGTGATCATCGTCTCGGGGATCGTGGCGGCGTTCATCGGCATCGTTGACCTGGGGCTCAACCAGCTGGTGACGCTGGTGCTGGGCTGATCCCATGGCGCTGCGCTGGTACGTGCTGCACACCTACGCCGGCCACGAGAACCGCGTCAAGCTGGCGCTGGAGGCCGCGGTCAAGGCCCGCGGCCTGGACGGCAAGATCGGCCGGGTGCTGATCCCCACCGAGGAGGTCACCGAGCTGAAGAAGGGCAAGCGCAAGCAGTCCTCCAAGCAGCTGTTCCCCAGCTACATGATGATCGAGATGGACCTGACCGACGAGGTCTGGAACATGGTCTCGACCACCCCGGGCGTCACCAGCTTCCTGGGCACGCGCCGCAAGCCGCAGCCGATGCGGGACTCCGAGGCCCAGATGCTGATCTCGCGGATGCAGGGCGACAAGCGCAGCGGCCCGGTGGTGATCCCCTACAAGAAGGGCGAGACCGTGCGGATCACCGACGGCCCGTTCGCCACCTTCACCGGCCTGATCGACGAGATCGACCCCGAGCACGGCCGGATCAAGGTGATGGTCACCATCTTCGGGCGCACCACCCCGGTGGAGCTCGACTTCATGCAGATCACCACCCTCTAACCCGAAATTTTTGCGAGAGCATAGAACATGGCAAAGAAGATCACCGCATTCGTCAAGCTGCAGATCCCGGCCGGCGCGGCCAACCCCGCGCCGCCCGTCGGGCCGGCCCTCGGCCAGCACGGCGTCAACATCCCGGAGTTCTGCAAGCAATTCAACGCCAAGACCCAGGGCCAGGAGGGCCTGATCATCCCCGTGGTGATCACCATCTACCAGGACCGCACCTTCACCTTCATCATGAAGACGCCGCCGGCCGCGGTGCTGCTGAAGAAGGCCGCGGGGCTGGCCAAGGGCTCGGGCGTGCCCAACCGCACCAAGGTCGGCACGGTCAGCGAGGCCCAGGTGCGCGAGATCGCCACCCGCAAGATGGCCGACCTCAACGCCGGCTCGCTGGCCGCCGCCGTGCTGATGGTCAAGGGCACCGCCCGCAGCATGGGCATCGAGATCAACGGCTAAAACGATCCACCGGAAGCCCCGGCCCAACGCCGGAGCGACCATTTCATACAATCAATTCCCACTGGGAGGCCGTTGGGCGCACCGCCGGGGCACGGCGATCACGGGTTGGTGACTCGATCCGCGCTCGCACCGCGCCCGGCACGCGCCGCAACTGCCGCTAGGAACCAGAGAGGAGGCCAATGCACAGAGGGAAGAAGTACGCCAACTCGGTAAAGAAGGCCGACCCCGCCAAGGACTACACGCTGAAGGAGGCCTGCGCCATGATCAAGGACATGGCCTACGCCAAGTTCGATGAGACCGTGGAGCTGTCGCTCAACCTGGGCGTGGACCCCAAGCAGTCCGACCAGAACCTGCGCGGCACCATCCTGCTGCCCCACGGCAGCGGCAAGAAGGTGCGGGTGCTGGTGTTCGCCAAGGGCGAGAAGGAGAGCGAGGCCAAGGCGGCCGGCGCGGATTTCGCCGGGGCCGACGACCTGATCAAGAAGGTGTCCGAGGGCTGGACCGAGTTCGACGTGGCGATCGCCACGCCGGACATGATGGCCCAGGTCGGCAAGCTGGGCAAGATCCTGGGCGTGCGCGGGCTGATGCCGAACCCCAAGACCGGCACCGTCACCTTCGACGTGGCCAAGGCGGTCAAGGACTACAAGGCCGGCAAGCTGGAATACCGGGTGGACAAGAACTCCAACATGCACCTGCCGATCGGCAAGAAATCGTTCGACGCCGACAAGCTCTACGACAACGCGGTGGCCGCCCTGGCGGAAGTGTTGCGGGCCAAACCGTCGTCGGTCAAGGGCACCTATATCAAGAGCCTGGCGGTGGCATCCACCATGAGCCCGTCGGTGAAGATCGCCGCCTCCGAGCTCGCCACCATCGGAAAGTGAGGCCCCATGGCACGACCTGAAAAGGAAAAAACGGTCCAGGAGCTGACCGAGAAATTCAAGCAGGCCAAGGCCGTCTACCTGACGGACTTCACCGGGCTGGACGTGATCCGCACCACCGAGCTGCGCAAGAAACTGCGCGAGTCCTCGGTCGAATACCTGGTGGTCAAGAACACGCTGGCCCAGCTGGCCGCCAAGAACGCCGGCTACGACATGCTGCTCGACTACCTGACCGGCCCTACCGGGCTGGCCTTCGGCGTCACCGACCCCATCGTCCCGGCCAAGGTGCTGATGGACTTCATCAAGGACGACACCATCAAGCTGTCGGTCAAGGTGGCCGTGGTCGAGGGCGCGACGTTCACCACCACGCAGGTCAAGCAGCTGGCGCTGCTGCCCACCCGCGACGTGCTGCTGTCCCAGATCCTGGCCGGGTTCCAGGCGCCGATCGCCGGGTTCGTGGGCGTGCTGGGCGGCATCCTGCAGAAGTTCGTGGGCACCGTCGACGCCATCGCCAAGCAGCGCGAAGCCGCGGCCTAGGCGCGGTCATCCAACAACAACCAGATACTATCAAACGAGCAATAGAGGAGAGCAAGGACAATGTCGGACAAGAGACAAGTCGTGATGGACGCCATCGAGTCGATGACCGTGCTGGAGCTGGCCGAGCTGGTGAAGACGCTCGAGGAGAAATTCGGCGTCAAGGCCGCGGCCCCGGTGGCCGTCGCCGCGGGCGCCCCGGCGGCCGGCGCCGCCGCCCCGGCCGAGGAGAAGACCACCTTCGACGTGATCCTGGTGTCGGGCGGCGACAAGAAGATCCAGGTGATCAAGGAGGTGCGCGGCATCACCAACCTGGGCCTGAAGGAAGCGAAGGACCTGGTCGAGGGCGCGCCCAAGCCGGTGAAGGAAGGCGTCTCCAAGGACGAGGCCAACAAGATCAAGGCGACGCTCGAGGCGGCCGGCGCCCAGATCGAGCTGAAGTAAGACACCGTGATGACATAGCGGGGACGGAGCCAAACCGTCCCCGCAGTGATGGCGTTTGATGGGGCCTGCCCGGATGTGGTGCCGGGGCCGACAGGTTTCATCAAACGCTGTCGTTTGGAGCCTGAGGCGATGGCCGTCATTCCGGTCTCAATGACCATGCTGTTGGGAATTTTCTCATTGCCAGAGCAATTCCGATGCCCTCCGGTTTTCAATCGCGATGATATTTTCCAGCGTGATACCGAATTATTTTCTTTTCCTATGTCGTGACCATGAGAATCCTATATTGATCCCCGAGGTTCCAGTTTCCCAGATCCCGACACGCCCCGTTCGCAATTCCCTTCCCGCCATCATTATCCAGAGGAGCCCATAGTGAAACCGATCAAGCGGAAGAACTATTCCAAGATCTCGGCCGGGATCCAGCTGCCCAACCTGCTGGAGACCCAGACCTCGTCGTTCGAGGACTTCCTGCAGGCCGACCTGCCGGCGGAGAAGCGCCGCAA
>DATJQG010000003.1:0-3412 GCA_035506015.1 Candidatus Edwardsiibacteriota bacterium | reverse complement strand
TGCATCTTGTAGAGCTGGACCTGGCGGTCGACCTCGCTCTTCATGATGATGTCGTCGCCCACCTTGCCGATGATGGTGTCCAGCGAGTCGGCCGCGGCCAGCGCGCCCCCGATCAGCAGCAGCGCCACGATGATCTTTGCGAATTTCATTGAGTGCCCTTTCATGCTATTGTCTCTGGAGCGCCCGGCACGCGGCCGGGCGCCGGGGGCGCGGCCGCCCGCGCGCGATGCTCGTTACTTCAGCAGTTCCGGGTGCTGCTCCACCTTGGCCTTGGCCTGCAGGCTGTCGAACAGCGTCTCCAGCGTCTGGCGCTGCTTGGCGATGGTCAGCCCGCCCACCAGGTCCTCCTTGATGTCGTCGAACTTGACCGTCTGCCAGGCCGGGCGCCGGTCCAGCACCTTGATCACCTGGTAGGCGTTGGCGATCTTCAGCGGCTCGGAGACCTTGCCCTTGGCCAGCGCGAAGATCTTCTCCTCCAGCTCGAAGTCGATCCGCTTGTCGCCGCGCAGCATGTAGGCCGGCAGCTCGCCGCCGTTGGCCTTGGTGGCGGCCAGCGACCGTTCCTTGGCCAGCTTGGCGAAGTCGGCGCCGTTGTCCAGCGCCGCCTTGACGGCCGCGGCCTCGTCCCTGGTGGCCACCACGATCTCGGCCAGCTTGACCTCGCTCTGGTATTCCTGCTCGTGCTTGGTGAAGTAGTCCTTGGCCTCGGCCTCGCTCACCACCCCGCAGGCGCCCAGCTCGCGCTTCTCCATCTCGTTCATCAGGATGATCTTGGGCCATTCGCGCAGCACCTTGGCGACCTTGGGGTCCTTGTCGAGGCCGCGCTTCAGCGCCTCCTGGTACAGCAGCTCGGTGCGGGTCCACTGCTTGATGGCCTCGTCCTTGTTGGCGGCGATCCAGGCCTCCTTGTACCCCGGCTGCATCGTGCCCAGCTCCTGCGGCAGCATGTCGTAGAAATCCTGGTCGGTCAGCGCGGCGCCGTTGACCCGGGCGATCACCTGGCCCTTGGGCTGCTGCTTGGCGCAGCCCGCCATCCCCAGCGCGGCGGCCAGCGCCAGCGCGGCCATCAGCGGTCTGTTCATTGTTCGTCATCCTTGCTTTGCCCGGCCGCGGCCAGCGCCTTGGCGTCGACCGTCACCGGGAATTTCGCCTTGAGGGCCGTGACCAGGTCCTGGTAGCGCTGGTCGGCCAGCTTGGCGGTCAGCGCCTGCCGGGCGCGGTCCTTGACCTCGTCGAACGGGAATTGCTTGGCCTCCTCGCGGCGCGACACGCGGATCACGGCGAACCCGCCCTTGGCCGCGAACGGCGCGGAGATGGCGCCGGTCCCCAGGGCGAAGGCCTTGGCCGCGATCTCGGGATAGGCTGCGTTGTCGCGCGTGACCGGCCCCAGCGTGCCGCCCGCCTGGCGCGTCTCGTCCAGCGACCGCTCCCGGGCCAGCGCGGCGAAGTTGGCGCCGTGGTTGAGGTCGGCCACGACCTGTTCGGCCTCGGGCCGGGTCTTGACCAGGATCAGGTCGACGTAGGCCTGGGCCGGCCGGAAGAAGTCCTTTTTGTTGCCCTGGTAGTACTGTTTGACCATCTCGTCGTTGATGCCGATCCGCTCCTGCACCTCCTTGAGGTAGACCTGGCCGGCCAGCTTGTCCTGGACCTTGAGCGCGATGTGCAGCTTGACCTTGGGCATCCGCTCCAGACCCTGGGATTTCGCCCGGGCCACCAGCAGCGAGCGGGAAACGATCCGCTCCACGTACTTGCGGACGCTGTCGGGGCTGGCCAGGTCCACGCCGCCGTGGAAGAACAGCGTGGTGCCCTGCTGCAGCTCCCGGCAGGACAGCGTGCCGCCCTTGAAGCTGGCCACCGGGTGCGCCAGCTGCGCGGAATCCAGCTGCGGGAAGGGGTTGACGCCGGCGCCGTACTGCTGCAGCTGCTTTTCCGCCAGCAGCCGGGTGGCCGCGGTGTCGAGCACGATCCTGGCGCCCTGCAGCATGTCGTTGACGTACTGCTGCGCCCGCTGGTTGGCCTTGGCGAACGCCTGCTGCTCGAGCTGCATCTTGATGCGGTCCTTGATCTGGTCCAGCGGCGGCAGGTTCTCGGTCCGCTTGGTGGAATCGATCAGGATGATGTGGTAGCCGTAGGGCGTCTTGACGGGCTTGCTGAGCCGGCCCGGCGACAGGCTGAACACGGTCTCCTGGAACTCGTCGAAGCCCGGCGCGGTCTGCCCCCAGCCGAACCACGACAGGTCGCCGCCCCGGGCGGCGGTCATCGGTTCCGCCGACTTTTCCTTGGCCACGATCATGAACCGCTCGCGCAGCGTGGCGCCGGTGGCGGTGCGCTGCTCCACCTTCATCCCGGGCGGCACGGCGCCGGGCTGGGCGCCCGGCTGCGGCTGCGCCGGCGCCGACTTGTCGGCCACCAGCACCTGCTCGTCGAAGGTCTTGCCCGCGAACTGCCGGTCGAAGGCCCGCTTGTCCTTGATCACGGCGATCAGGTCCTTGGCCTCGGCCTCGGTCTTGACCATGATGTGCCGGGCCTTGACCTGGATGCCCAGTTTCTTGTAGAAGTCCTTGACGTCGCCGTCGCCCGGCATGAACTTCTTGAGGAACTCCTGGCGGTAGAGCCACTCGATCAGCACGTTGTTGCTGATCTCCTCGATCTCGCGCGCCACCTCGGGGTCCTTGTCGTAGCCCTGTGCCGTGGCCTCGCACAGCAGCAGTTTTTCCTCGACCATCTGGTCCAGCATCTTGTGCTTGGCGGCCGAGACCTCGGCGGTGTCCTTGGCCATCACCGGTTGCTTGTAGAACTGCTCGAACTCGCCGATCGTCAGCTTCTGGGAACCGACCTTGGCGATCACCCGGTCGGCGCGGGAGCAGGACAGCGCCAGCAACGCCAGGAACAGCACGCCCCATGGTGCGAATCTGCGCATCATTGAAAGACCCTTATTGATATTATGACTGGATTGTGAACGCAAGCTGTAAGTTTAACACATATAGATGTGGTTTTCAATATATTTTTATCTCATCACAACTCATTGACCAAAAATGGGTTGCGAACAGCGGCCGGGTGCGGCTGGGCCGTTCATCATGACATGGCTTTTACTGCCGATCGATCTCCCTTGCCATGCGCCGATCACAATGTAAACTACGGCCGGGAAATCAGTTATGTTTCATCCTTTTCGCCGGCAGGTATTCCGGCTTGGGATTGAAGATCGCCTGCAGCACGTTGGCCTTGACCGGCGATCCGCCCCGTTCCAGCTTAGCCAGCAGCTCGCGGATCTCGGTCCGCTTGGATCGCGCGCTGCCCGGGCACCGAAACGACCGCACCGCGCCGAAGCGCTGGCGGGCGTATTCCCGGATCTGCTCCTTCCAGACGTACGACAGTGGCCGGATCACGGTAATCCTGCCCTTCAGCAATTGCT
>DATJQG010000002.1:0-6373 GCA_035506015.1 Candidatus Edwardsiibacteriota bacterium | reverse complement strand
AACAATCCCACTCGGTGTCTCGGGAAAACGAACCGACCAACAATCAACAGCAAGGATAAAAATCAGTTTCAAGGCATGGCCCAACCCCGCAAGTAATGTAATCCATTTCGCATGCAACCTTCCCAATACGCAAAACTCCTCTGTATCGATATACGACATCGCCGGGCGGCTGGTTAAAACATTGGCTATCTCTGATCATCAGATAAACTGGGACTGCGCGGACTGCATGGGGCGCAAGGTGGCGTCGGGCGTGTATTTCGCGCGATTAAACTCGGCCGGACAGGAAACCATCAAAAGAATCTCTATCATAAAGTAGACAGCATGAAGTTCCCCAAAGGACGGGCGGTCCTTTCCAACGCCAAGCTGGAGTTCGTCCACCTGGACAATATCCTGGCGGACAACAAGAAGGAGCGGGCCAGCAAGATCTCCGGCTACATGGAGATCATCTATCCCGACGCCGTGGAGTTCCTGTACCTCAAGCACGGCGAGCCGGTCAACGCCGCGCACTTCTCGCGCACCGAGCGCAAGCAGCTCTCCATCTCCGAGGTGATCGAGAAGGCCAAGGGCACCACCGTGGGCACGGTCTCGATCTACGAGACGCCCGACGAGCTGGTGGACATGATCCTGGCCACGTTCTCGGTCAAGGCCGCGGTCAAGAACCTGGACCTGACCCAGATGGAGCCGGACAAGCTGTTCGACAAGCTGCAGGGCGGCAAGTTCGACGGCTTCGTGGAGCTGCGGCGCGGGCTGGAGATCAGCTACCTGCGGTTCAAGCAGGGCGCGCCGTCGTCGGGCTACTTCACCTGGAAGGTGGACAGCCTGGCGGTCGACGCCCTCAAGGCCGCGCTCAAGGCCGCGGCCACGGCGCCGGGCGCGCTGGTGGTGGACATCTTCGACAAGCTGCCGGAGCAGGCCGAGCAGGCCACGCCGGCCCAGATCGGCATGTACGTCAGCGCCTTCAACAAGCTGGTGGCCGAGCTGCAGGGCATCGCCACGCCCACCCTGGTGTCCAAGACGCTGGCCTCGTCGCAGGAGGCGGCCGCGGTGCACTACGCCTTCCTCAAGGAGTTCGCGCTCAACGGCGAGATCCAGACCGCCGACAAGGTGGTGGCCACGCCCGACGAGCTGGGCAAGGCCTTCGCCGAGTGGGTCGACGTGTTCGTCGACTCGTTCCGGATGGTGCTGGGCAAGCGGCTGGACGCCATCGTCCAGAGCGCCTTCAAGGACTTCCGCTTCGCCCTCAAGGCCTCCAGCTTCGGCCGCTTCTCCAAGCTCAAGGACCTGCTGTAGCCCCCGCCCGATGCTCCCCGATTGGCTGAAAAAAGGCTTCATCGCGCTGTTCCAGCCGCTGGTCGGCGCGTTCACCCGGCTCAGGGTCAGGCCCAACTGGCTGACCACGGCCGGCTTCGTGTTCAGCGTGGCGGCCGGCGCGCTGTTCGCCACCGGGCATTTCTGCTGGGGCGGGCTGGTGGCCCTGGCGGCGGCGGCCTGCGACACCATCGACGGGTCGCTGGCGCGGCGCTCCGGCACGGTGACCACCTTCGGCCAGTTCTACGACTCGTTCCTGGACCGCTACTCCGAGCTGGCCGTGTTCATCGGGCTGTCGTACTACTACGCCCACAACCTGGGGCGAGACGGCCGGCCGCAGGTGCTGCAGGAGGTGCTGACCGACGTGGCGCTGGCCGGGTCGCTGATGGTCAGCTACGCCCGGGCCCGGGCCGAGGGGCTGGGCATCGACTGCAAGGTGGGCATCATGGAACGCCCGGAGCGGCTGACCGTGGTGATCGCGGGCGCCCTGCTCTACAGCATCTTCGACGCCGCGCTGGGCCACCGCCACAACCTGCACTGGATCTTCACCGCCGCGCTGTGGATCCTGGCCGTGCTGACCAACGTCACCGCGGTGCAGCGCGCGGCCCATGTCTGGCGGCGGACCACGGGGGCGAAATCGGGCGGATCATAGCCGCGAATTGAGAATACTGAAGGCAGCGAGCAGAACAGGCCGTTCAGTATGCAACATTCAGCCTGCAGGATTCAATCAAAGAGTCATACAATCGAAAGCGAAGCAATGGCAAAGGCAGTCAAGGCGAAATCCTCCAAGGTCCGGGTGGCGATCATCGGCGTGGGCAACTGCGCCTCGTCGTTCGTCCAGGGCGTCCACTACTACCGCAACGCCAAGGACACGGACAAGGTCCCCGGCCTGATGCACGTCAACCTGGGCGGCTACCGCATCAGCGACATCGAGTTCTCGGCCGCCATCGACATCGACGCCAACAAGGTGGGCAAGGACCTCAGCACGGCCATCTACACCAAGCCCAACAACACCTACAAGTTCTGCCAGGTGCCCAAGAGCGGCATCACCGTGCAGCGCGGCATGACCCACGACGGGCTGGGCAAGTACCTGTCGCAGATCATCAAGAAGGCGCCGGGCTCGACCGTGGACATCGTCAAGCTGCTGAAGGACACGGACACCGACGTGGTGGTCAGCTACCTGCCGGTGGGGTCCGAGGAGGCCACCAAGTGGTACGTGGAGCAGATCCTGGAGGCCCGCTGCGCCCTGGTCAACTGCATCCCGGTGTTCATCGCCCGCGAGGAGTACTGGTCCAACCGCTTCAAGAAGGCCGGCGTGCCGGTGATCGGCGACGACATCAAGTCGCAGGTCGGCGCCACCATCACCCACCGCGTGCTGACCCGGCTGTTCATGGACCGCGGCGTCAAGCTGCTGAAGACCTACCAGCTGAACTTCGGCGGCAACACCGACTTCCTCAACATGCTGGAGCGGGAGCGGCTGGAGTCCAAGAAGATCTCCAAGACCAACGCCGTGACCTCGATGCTGGACTACCCGATCCCGGCGGACGACGTCCACGTCGGGCCCTCGGACTACGTGCCCTGGCTGCTGGACCGCAAGTTCTGCCACATCCGGATGGAGGGCCAGACCTTCGGCGACGTGCCGCTCACCATCGAGATGAAGATGGAGGTGTGGGACTCGCCCAACTCGGCCGGCGTGGTGATCGACGCGGTGCGCTGCGCCAAGCTGGCGCTGGACCACAAGCTGTCGGGCTCGATGCTGGAGCCCTCCAGCTACTTCATGAAGTCGCCGATGAAGCAGGTGCCGGACGACCAGGCGCGCCGCAACGTCGAGGAGTTCATCCACAAGTACGGGAAGAAATGACGATGTCCCGCCGAATTCAGAATTCAGCATTCAGAATTCGGAATTCCACGGGTCTGTTCATCACCTTCGAAGGGGTGGAGGGCTGCGGCAAGACCACCCAGGCCAGGATGCTGGCGCGGTGGTTGAAAGCCCAAGGCTATCAAGTCCTTTTGACGCGCGAGCCCGGCGGCCCGTACATTTCCGAAAAAATACGGAGCATCCTGCTGGACGCCCGGCACCACGAGATGCACAGCATGACCGAGCTGCTGCTGCTGGAGGCCTCGCGCTCGCAGCACGTCAACCAGGTGATCCTGCCGGCGCTGCGGGCCGGCGCCATCGTGATCTGCGACCGGTTCGCGGACTCCTCCACCGCCTACCAGGGCTACGGGCGGCGGATGGGGCTGGACACGGTCGGGGCGCTGAACCGGATCGCGACCGCGGGCTGCCGGCCGGCGCTGACCATGGTGATCGACGTGCCGGTCGACGTGGGGTTCTCGCGCGCGGCGAAGCGGAAGCGCAGCTTCGACCGGATGGAATCGCAGCAGAAGGCCTTCCACCTGCGGGTGCGCACCGGGTTCCGGGCGCTGGCCCAGCAGGAGCCGCAGCGGGTCAAGCTGCTGGACGGCACCTTCCCGCCGGACGTGATCCAGGCCGCGGTGCGGCAGCTGGTATGGCACAGGCTCAAGGCCGGACCGGCCAGAGAGCGAACCAGGAGAGCATGAACGGGTTTTCAGTTCCATTCCTGCGATAATCAGTCCTGGTCTCATGGTTTCCTCATCAACATTCCTACGGTGTGATTCGCTATGGAGAAAGGGAACATCATCATGACGCGGAGCAAATTCTGGTGGCTGATGGGCGGCATCGTGCTGGTCAGCCTGGTGGCCGGCGGTGCGATCGGCCTGCACGCCCAGAGCACCAGCATGGACGACCTCTACCGCCAGGTGCGGCTGTTCGACCGGGCCTTCAAGGAGATCATGGACCGCTACGTGGTGACGCCCGAGCCCAAGAAGCTGATCTACGGCGCCATCCGCGGCATGATGGGGACGCTGGACCCGCACTCCACCTTCCTCGATCCCGCCGGGATGCGCGACCTGCGGATCTCCACCGAGGGGTCGTTCGGCGGCATCGGCATCCAGATCGACATCCGCGACGGCTGGCTGACCGTGATCTCGCCGATGGCCGGCACGCCGGCCGCCAAGCTGGGGATCCTGGCAGGCGACCGCATCGTCAAGATCGAGGGCGTCTCCACCAGGGGCATCACCACCGAGGGCGCGGTCAGCAAGCTGCGGGGCGAGCCCGGCACCACCGTGGCCATCACCATCGCCCGCGAGGGCGTGGCCGAGCCCTTCGTCTTCACCGTCACCCGCGCCCGGATCGAGCTGGAGAGCATCCCCTACGCCGGCCTGATCAAGGGCAAGATCGGCTACATCGACCTGGCCAACTTCTCCTCCAAATCGGGGCCGGACCTGCGCGACGCCATCAAGGACCTGGAATCCCAGGGCATGAAGCACCTGGTCCTGGACCTGCGCAACAACCCCGGCGGCCTGCTGAACGAGGCCGTCGAGGTCTCCAGCAACTTCCTCAAGAAGGGCTCGATGGTGGTGTTCACCAAGGGCCGGCTGCCCGACGCCAACAACGAGTACCGGGTCAGCACCGACCCGCTGTTCGACGCCAAGCAGGGCACGATGGTGGTGCTGGTCAACCAGGGCTCGGCCTCGGCCTCGGAGATCGTGGCCGGCGCGCTGCAGGACTGGGACCGGGCGCTGGTGGTGGGCCAGACCAGCTTCGGCAAGGGGTCGGTCCAGACCGTGATCCCGATCTCGGACTCGGCCGGCATCAAGCTGACCACGGCCAAGTACTACACGCCCTCGGGGCGCTGCATCCACCGCGACAACAGCGCCTGGCAGGCGGGCGAGATCGACAGCCTGGAGGACGACTCCACCAAGACCAAGGAGACCTTCGCCACCGTGGGCGGCCTGAAGCGCACGGTCTACGGCGGCGGCGGCATCACGCCCGACGTCAAGGTCGAGATCCCGCGGCTCAACCGGCTGCAGACCGACCTGGAGCGCAAGGGCCTGTTCTTCAAGTTCGCGGTCAAGTACACCGTGGCCCACCCCGAGCTGCCGCGGGAGTTCGCCGTCGACGGACCGATGCTGGACGAGTTCAGGAAGCTGCTGGCCGCCGAGAAGCTGGAATACACGCCGGCCGAGTGGGACAGCAGCGCCGCCTACGCCCGGCGCGGCATCAAGCGGGAGATCGTCTCCAAGCTGTTCGGCGAGAAGGCCCGGTTCGCCTTCTGGCTGCAGGAGGACCCGCAGGTGCAGCGGGCCGTGGACCTGCTGGAACGCAGCAAGGACCTGGGCCAGCTGCTGGACGCGGGCCAGAAATAGGGGCGGAACGATGCCAAGGCGAAGCCGGATACGCAGTGCTATCCGGCCTTGCTGTTTGGCGGGGGCGGCATGGCGCGGCAGCTGATCATCGACGGCCACAACCTGGCCCACGCCCTGCGGCCGACCCGGGCGCTGCTGGGCAGCGACCAGCAGCGGGCCCGGGAGGCGCTGGTCGAGCTGCTGCGCGGCTACAAGAAGGCCGCGCCGGCCGAGATCACGGTGGTGTTCGACGGCGCGGGCCAGCAGGACGGGCGGGGGCGGCGGGTGGCCGGCATCACCGTGATGTTCTCGCGGCCGCCGCAGAGCGCCGACGACCGGATCCGGGAGCTGGTCAACGGCGCCCGCGACCCGGGCGGGCTGCTGGTGGTCAGCTCGGACCGCGCCGTGTGGCGCCATGCCAGGAACAAAGGGGCCCAGGCCGTCACCTCGCAGGAATTCGGCGAGCGGCTGTTCGCGGCGCTGCGGGCGCGGGCCGATGCGGCCGAGAAACCCGTTGCGGTCGACGTCGCCGCGTGGCAGCGCATCTTCAGCCAACGCCGGCCCGACGATGAGTGAACACGCCGCGGCCCGAAGGAGAAGCATGAAACGATCCTTGGCCACCATGACGCTGGCTGCGCTGCTGGCCGCCGGCTGCGCCACGCTGTCGTACCAGCAGCTGCCGCGATCCGAGCGCAAACGGTATTTCGAGCTGGCGGCGGTGGGCACCCAGCAGGACCTGGACCGGTACCTGGCGCTGCCGGATTCCGCGGCCCGGGAGCAGTTCTGGCGGACGTTCTGGAAGGCCAAGGACCCCACGCCCACCACCGAGCGCAACGAGCGCTACGAGGAGCACGTC
>DATJQG010000001.1:0-8860 GCA_035506015.1 Candidatus Edwardsiibacteriota bacterium | reverse complement strand
CAGAAAATGTTACAACATCATATCCTGCAAGCTTCGTTGTTTTTTGTGGTTTAATTACATTTGTCTCAAATGAGGGTTCTGGATTAAATGATTCCCATGTTTTTTTAATTTCATTCCATTGTTTATCATGCACTTCATAATAAAAGAATATTGTTCCCTCGAGATGTATCCCATTTTGTTTAGCAATTTCAATTATAATGTCAGGCGAATTGAAAAACCAATACCCGTTGTGTTTCCAATAATTAATATAATCGGCAAAATCATCCGTTACGTGTCGCGAGACAGAATAAATGTCGACCACATCCGGTGCTTTTAACCAATCCGGTTTTACTTCGACACGTTTTGCCATGTATCCAACGGGAATCATCGGGGCTTCTCACGTCTTCTGGATTTGCTGCTCCAGCTGCTGCAGCACGTACATCTCGTAGTACTTGCCCTTCTTCGCCAACAACTCGTCATGTTTGCCCTGTTCGACGATCTTGCCCTGGTCCAGGACAATGATGATGTCGGCGTCCTGGATGGCGAAGATGCGGTGCGAGATCACGATGGCCGTGCGCTTGTCCAGCACCGACCGGATGTTGTTGAGGATGGTGCGCTCGGTGTCGGCGTCCACGGCCGAGAGCGAATCGTCCAGGATCAGGATCGGCTTGTCCAGCAGCAGGGCCCGGGCCAGCGCCACCCGCTGCTTCTGCCCGCCGGACAGCGTCACCCCGCGCTCGCCGATCACGGTCTCGTAGCCCTGAGGGAACCCGCTGATGTCCTCGTGCACCGACGCCAGCTTGGCGACCTTTTCCAGCGCCGCCGGGTCGGCCTGGCCGTCCTGTCCGAAGGCGATGTTCTCGCGCAGGGTGTCCGAGAACAGGAACCCGTCCTGCGGCACGTAGGCCACCTGCCGCCGCAGCGCATCCAGCGTGTAGTCCCGCACGTCCTTGCCGTCGACCAGGATCGCGCCCTGCTGCGGCTCGTACAGCCGCAGCAGCAGGTTGACCAGCGTGCTCTTGCCCGAGCCGATGGTGCCGGTGACCCCCAGCATGGCGTTGGCCGGCAGGTCCAGCGAGACGTCCTGCAGCGCCGGGATCACCTTGCCGCCGTGGTAGAAGGTGACGCCGCGGAACTCGACGGCCCCCGCCACCCGCCCGCAGCCCACGGCGCCGGGCCGGTCGGTGATCCCCGGCCGGATCTCCAGGATGCGGTTGATGCGGCCCTGCGAGGCCGAGCCGCGCTGGAAGACGTTGATGGCCTCGCCCACCGCCATCATCGGCCAGACCAACATCCCCAGGTAGGCGGTGAACGCCACGTACTGCCCGATCGAGATCCCGTTGAACACCACCATCCGGCCGCCGGCCAGGAAGGCGATGCCCTGCGACAGCGAGGCGATGAACATGATCAGCGGCCAGAAGGTGCTCCAGAAGCGGACCAGCCGCATGTTCTTCTCCATGTAGGAGCGGCTGCCCGCGGCGAACTTCTCCTGCTCGGCCCGCTCCTGCACGAACAGCTTGACCACCTTGATGCCCGAGATGTTCTCGCGCACCTGTTCGGTCAGCCCGGCGTACGAGCCCTGCACGGTCTCGAACAGCCGGCGGATCACCATCCCGAACATGGTGGCGATCACCGAGATCAGCGGCAGCGGGATCAGCACCAGCGCCGCCAGCCTGGGCGCGATGTGGAACAGGATGGCGATCGAGGCCGTGCCCAGCACCACGATGTCGGTGAGGGTCACCAGCCCGAAGCCCAGCGAGCGCTGCACCGCCTGGATGTCGTTGGTGGCGTGGGCCATCAGGTCGCCGGTGCGGTGCTCGTCGAAGTAGGCGGTGTCCAGCGACAGCAGGTGCGAGAACAGGTCGGCCCGCAGCTGGCGTTCGATGCGGCGGGAGGAGCCGATGATGCCGTAGCGCCAGAAGAACCGGCCCACGCCCATCGCCAGCGCGATGCCGACGATCAGGCCGCCCTGCCCCAGGATCCACGGCAGCGCGGCGCCGCCGGCCGCCAGCCGGTCGACCACCCGCCCCGTGATGTTGGGGATGAACAGCTGCAGCACGTCCACCAGGACCAGCGCCAGCAGGCCCCACATGATGGTCCAGCGGTGGCGGCCCAGGTATCTTTTTAGTTTGAGCAGTTCTTTCATCGGTGCAGTCAAAATTACCGCGCGCCCAGCCGGAAAAGCACCGGGCGGCGCAAGTAATTATTATATCCCCTCTATCCTGCCAAGTCAAGGAAAGTAATCCGCGGCCGTTCGGGGAAAACGGAACATCGTTTCGTGATACACATCAAATAAAACAACCGGTCACCCCGAGCCTCTCGAAAGGTGACCGGTCAATGAATTCGGAGATGGTGGCCGCGTTCGCGGCCCTCGGGGTCATTCGCTAGTGCTTTTCCTTGATCCGCGCCGACAGCAGCACCGCCGCCGCCAGCGTGGCGCAGATCACCGCCAGCGACAGCCCGGTCGTGATGTGCACCCAGTCCGACGCCAGCATCTTGACGCCGACGAACGCCAGGATCAGCGCCACGCCGTACTTCAGGAAGCGGAACATCCCCATCACGCCGGCCAGCACGAAGTACAGCGCCCGCAGCCCCATGATGGCGAAGATGTTCGACGTCACCGCGATCAGCGGGTCGCGGGTCACGGCCAGCACCGCCGGGATGGAGTCGACGGCGAACACCAGGTCCGAGAACTCGATCATCACCAGCACCAGGAACAGCGCCGTGGCGCAGATCCGGCCGCCCTCCCGCACGAAGAAGGCCTCGCCCGTCGCGCCGCCGGCGACCGGGAAGATCTTCCGCGCCGCGCGCAGCACGACGTGCCTCTCGGTGTCGACCTCCTGCTCCGGCCCGAAGGCCATCCGCGCGGCCGTGACGATCAGCACCGCGCCGAACACGTAGATCAGCCAGTGGAAGGCGTTGAGCAGCGACACGCCCGCCAGGATCAGCGCGATCCGCATCGCGATGGCGCCCAGGATCCCCCACTTCAGCACCCGCGGCTGGCGAGGGGCGGCGATGCCGAAGCTGGCGAAGATCAGGATGAAGACGAACAGGTTGTCGACCGACAGCGAGACCTCGATGATGTACGCGGTCAGGAACTCCAGCCCCCGCCCCGCCCCGCGGAACAGGGCGATGCCCAGGCCGAACAGCAGGGCCATCGCCACGTAGAACACGTACCAGGCCAGCGCCCGCCTGGCCGACAGCCCCTGCGCCCGGCGCCTGGTGGCGAACAGGTCCAGCCAGATCAGCGCGGCGGCCAGCACCGCGAATATCACCCACAGCACGATGGTCATCAGGCCATCATTATAAAAGTACGGCCGCGTCAAGTCAAGCGAAAACGGACACCGCGCCCGCCTGGACAAAATCCCCTTGCGTCAGCCGGGCATTCTTGCTATACTACCATTCTATGGCGCGGATCATGATCATCGCCGGCGAGACCTCCGGCGACCTGCACGGCGGGCTGTTGGTCAAGGAGCTGCTGGCGCTGCGGCCCGGCACCGAGATCTACGGCATCGGCGGCGACCGGATGCGGGACGCCGGCATGGAGCTGCTCTACCATATCCGGGAATTCTCGTTCATGGGCTTCGTCGAGGTGCTGGGCCACCTGCCGTTCATCCGATCGGTGATGCGGAAGCTGTCCTTGATGCTCGCCACCCGCCGCCCCGACGCCGTGGTGCTGATCGACTATCCCGGGTTCAACCTGCGGTTCGCCCGCCAGGCCCACCGCCTGGGCATTCCCGTGGCGTACTACATTTCCCCGCAGGTCTGGGCTTGGGGCACGGGCCGCGTCCGCAAGATCCGGCGGCTGGTGGACAAGATGCTGGTGATCCTGCCGTTCGAGCAGGAATTTTACCGGCGGCGCAACGTCCCCGCGACGTACGTCGGCAACCCCCTGGTCGACACCGCGCGGCCGTCGCTGGCCCGCCGGGAATTCTGCGACCGCCACGGCCTGGACCCGCAGCGCCACGTGATCGGCCTGCTGCCCGGCAGCCGCGCGCAGGAGATCGAGCGGATCCTGCCGGTGATGCTGCGGACCTGCGCCCTGCTGCACGGTCAGGACGCCTCCCTCCAGTTCGCGCTGGGCCTGGCGCCGCACGTCGACCGCGCGCGGGTGGAGCAGCTGGTCGCCGCCGGCGGGACGGCCGTGGCGCTGGTCCCCGAACTGCCCTACGACGTGATGGCGCACTCGCGTCTGGCGCTGGTGGCCTCGGGCACGGCCACGCTCGAGGCCGGCATCATCGGCACGCCGATGATCATCATCTACCGCACCGCCGCGCTGACCTACCTGATCGGCCGGGCGCTGGTGCGCGTGCCGTTCATCGGGCTGGTCAATTTCGTGGCCGGCAAGCAGGTGATCCCCGAGTTCGTGCAGGGCGAGGCCCGCCCCGGGGCCATCTTCCTGATGGCGCAGCTGCTGCTCCCGGACGGCCCGCCCCGCGCCGCCGTGCTGGCCGAGCTGGCCAAGATCAAGCGGCTGCTGGGCGAGCCCGGCGCGGCGCGGCGCGCTGCCCAGCAGGTGGCGGAGCTGCTGCCATGATCATCCCGCCCGCGGCCGCCGATCCGCTGGCCGGCGCCGCGCTCAGCCCGTGGACCACGCTGCTGGCCGTCGCCATCCTGGTCCCGGTCAGTTTCTGGGTTTACAACGACGCCAAAATGCGGTATAATTCGGCGGTCACCCCGCTGCTGTGGGCCTTCCTGGTCTTCGCGGCGCTGATCGTCTTCCTCCCCCTCTACCTGCTGCTGCGCCCGGCCGGGCGCGGCGGAACAAAGTGAGCGACACTCCCATGTCAATGGACGACGTCACCAGATTCACCACCGCCATCGAGCAGAACCCCGAGGACATCGCGTCCTGGCTGGGCCGCGCCGCGTCGTACTACGAGCAGGGCTACTTCCAGCAGGCGCTGGAGGACTACGACCACGTGATCGGGCTGGTCAACAAGCTCAAGGCCAACGCCCTGATGGGGTCCGGCGACCTGCAGGGCGCGCTGGACGTCTTCAGCCAGGCCATCGCGCTCAATCCCAGCGACGCCCTCTCCTACCTGTCGCGCGGCATCGCGCTGTCCTCGATGGGCAACAACCAGCAGGCGGTCGAGGATTTCAACGCGGCCCTGGGCCTCAACCCCAACGACGCGGCCGCCTACCACAACCGCGGCATCGCCTTCGCGGCGCTGGGCGACTACGCCCAGGCCATCGCCGACTACGACGCGGCCCTGGCGATCAATCCCAACGACGCCATGGTCTACCACAACAAGGGCATCGCCTACAAGCAGGCCGGCGACTACCAGCAGTTCATCGAGGCCTTCAAGATCGCCGCCCAGCTGGGGTTCGACCAGGCCCAGAAGTTCCTGAGCGACGCCGGCATCGCCTGGTAAGCGCCGCGGGGAATGATGCAACCATCCGCAGGGCGGCCGAACCCGCTCTGCGGATTTTTTATCGAGGTCCGATGTCCGAACCGATCCGCCTTAACAAGTACCTCTCGCTTTGCGGCGCGGCCTCGCGCCGCAAGGCCGACCTGCTGATCGCCGCGGGCCGGGTCGCGGTCAACGGCGCGGTGCAGCGTGAGCTGGGCGCGGCGGTCGACCCCGGCAGCGACCGCGTCACCGTGGACGGCGCGGCCGTGCGCCCGCCGCGGCGCTTCAGCTACCTGCTGTTCCACAAGCCGGCCGGTTATCTCTGCTCCAACGGCGACCCGCAGGGCCGGCCCACCATCTACGACCTGCTACCGCCGCGGCTGCAAGCGCTGAAGTACGTCGGCCGGCTGGATGCCGACAGCGAGGGCCTGCTGTTGCTGAGCGACGACGGCGCGCTGATCGAGCGGCTGACCCACCCCCGCTACCGCATCGTGCGCAGCTACCTGGCCTGGGTCGACGGCCCGCTGCTGGAGCGCGAGCTGGAGCCGATCGCCAAGGGGATGTACCACCAGGGCGAGCACTACCAGCCGGCGCGGGTGCGGATCGTGCGCCAGAACAAGGGCGGCGACGTGCTGCTGGAGTTCCGCATCACCGAGGGCAAGAAGCGCGAGGTACGGCAGCTGTGCCGCGCCATCGGCCACCATGTGCTGCGGCTGAAGCGGATCGGCTTCGGCCCGCTGCGGCTGGGCGAGCTGCCGCCGGGCGAAACGCGCCCGCTGCTGCCCGGCGAGCTGGCGCAACTGACGCGCACCACGCAGCACTGAGACGCCGGACGGGTCCCCCGGAAAGGAGCGGAAGAACTCCGCTCCTTTTCGCTTGACAAATGGTTCTATATAGGACTATAATTGACGCATGGGTTTAAAATACAGGCAAAACGGCTGGTGCGACCGCCTGGCGGCCGTGGCGGGGCTGCGGCAGCGGATCTGGGACAGGGAGGCGGCCCGCCGGGGGCTGGGGGACGCGTCGTGGGCGCAGGGAGAGCTGGTCGCGGCCGTGGAAAAGGAGGGGGGACGGCTGCAGGTGCAGGATCTGGCCGAAAAAACCGGCCGGGGCAAGTCCACGGCCTCGGCGTTGGTGGCCAAACTGTGCCGGCGGGGGTTGGTCTTCAAGATGAAGGTGTCGGGCGACGGCCGCGGCGCCTGGGTGGTCCTGACCGAGAAGGGGAAGCGGATGTCCCAGGCCTGGTCGCAGACCAGCGCTATGGTCGACCGCCGTTGCTGGGGTGGATTTTCCGCCCGGGAACGCCAATGGACGGAACAAATGCTGACACGGATCGAGAAAAACCTGAATAGAGAAGGAGGGAAGCTGTGAGAAAAACGTTTTTCTGGTCGCTGCTTGCCGCGGGGCTGGCGGCCCAAACGCCGGCGCTGGGACAGGCCGACTCGGCGGCGCTGCGGGTGATCCATGCCCGCAAGAGC
Source organism: Candidatus Edwardsiibacteriota bacterium (assembly GCA_035506015.1). GTDB lineage: Bacteria > Edwardsbacteria > AC1 > AC1 > EtOH8 > DATJQG01. The sequence goes on along the minus strand of DATJQG010000001.1, from coordinate 2,052 downwards.
GTCCGGCACTTCACCGGGGCGGCGGTGTCCCGGGACCAGCTGGAAACCATCCTGCGGGCCGGGATGGCGGCCCCGACCGCGGTCAACAAGCAACCCTGGTCGTTCGTGGTGGTCACCGGCCGGGCCAAACTGGACTCGCTGGCCCAGGGCCTGCCCTATGCCGCGATGCTGCGGCAGGCCGGGGCGGCCATCGTGGTCTGCGCCCTGCCGGGCCAGGCCTTCCACAAGCAGGAGGCGTTCGCGGTGATCGATTGCTCGCTGGCCAGCGAGAACATCCTGCTGGCGGCCGAGGCCCTGGGGCTGGGCGCGCTGTGGACCGAGTGTTACCCGGAGCAGGAGGTGATGGGATTCGTGCGGAAACGGCTGGGCATCCCGGCCGACGTCATCCCGCTCAACGTGATCCCGGTCGGCCAACCCGCCGGCGAGGACAAACCCAAGGACAAATACCGGGCGGAGAAGATCCACTGGGAGGCCTGGTGAGCACCGTCCGACCGGAAATCAACACCCCATGTTGATAACCTGTGTATTACCCGCCACTATTCCACAATGGTCCCGCGACCGGACCGTTTCACGTGAAACACCACCCCGGCGCGCGATCCTCACCGGACGACGTTTCACGTGAAACATCTTCCGGCAAAACCGGGGCGGCCGCTAGGCCGCCCCGGTCCTTTCTCCGTGCTTGTCTTTTCCCCGCCCCTGTGGTATCATCAGTGCTGCAATGACCGAAACATATGACATCATTGTGGTAGGCGGCGGCCATGCCGGGATCGAGGCCGCCGCTGCCGCGGCCCGGATGGGGTGCCGCGTCCTGCTGCTGAGCGGCAACCTGGACCGCATCGGGTGGATGTCGTGCAACCCCTCGGTCGGCGGCCTGGCCAAGAGCCAGCTGGTGCGCGAGATCGACGCCCTGGGCGGGCAGATGGGGCTGCTGGCCGACGCCAGCGGCATCCAGTACCGGACGCTGAACACCGGCAAGGGCCCGGCGGTCTGGTCGCTGCGCAGCCAGAACGACCGCGCGCTCTATGCCCGCGAGGCCCGGGCCGCGCTGGAGGGGATCGACAACCTCGAGCTGCGCCAGGACAACGCCGCCGAGATCCTCACCGGGCAGGACGGCGGCGTCCGCGGGGTCGGCACCGAGCACGGCGCGGAATACCGCGCCCCGGCGGTGGTGCTGGCCACCGGCACCTTTTTAAATGGATTGATCCACCTCGGCGATCATACGCAACCAGCCGGCCGGGCCGGCGATCCGCCCGCCTCGCTGTTGTCTAACTCATTGATTGATAATGGATTATCGCTTGGCCGCCTCAAGACGGGGACACCGGCGCGCATCCTTTCGCGGGATGTCGACTTTTCCCGGATGACCGAGCAACCCGGGGACGCCGAGCCGGAGCCGTTCTCCTACCGCACGCCGGTGTTCGAGGTGATCGACAGCCGGGTCAACATGCGGCGCCGCATCTGGCCGGCGCTGCCGCAGCTGCCGTGCTTCCTGACCTGGACCAACCCCGCCGCGCACCGGATCATCCGCGACAACCTCGGCCGCTCGCCGCTCTACGGCGGCAGGATCACGGGCGTGGGGCCGCGCTACTGCCCGTCGATCGAGGACAAGGTGGTGCGTTTCGCCGGGCGCGACGCCCACCAGGTGTTCCTGGAGCCCGAGGGGCTGCACACGTCCGAGCTGTACTGCAACGGCATCTCGTCGTCGCTGCCCGAGGACGTGCAGCAGGATTTCATCCATACCATCGCCGGGCTGGAGCGGGCGCGCATCACCCGCTTCGGTTACGCCATCGAGTACGATTACGTGTTCCCGGAACAACTAACGCCGGCGCTGCAGGCCAAGGCCGTGCCGGGATTGTTCCTGGCCGGGCAGATCAACGGCACCTCGGGGTACGAGGAGGCCGCGGCCCAGGGCCTGATGGCCGGCATCAACGCCGCGCTGACGGTCCGGGGCGAAGCCCCGCTGGTGCTGCGGCGCGACGAAGCCTACATCGGCGTGCTGATCGACGACCTGGTGACCAAGGGCACGCGCGAGCCCTACCGCATGTTCACCTCGCG